>NZ_JBFTIZ010000257.1:0-6107 GCF_056395165.1 Pedobacter sp. 10L46_2 | reverse complement strand
CTCCCACACCTTCTACAGAATTACTTCTGTATTTAATGGTTCTCTCATTTGCCCAGATTTCATAAGACAAGCCTTCGGCATGTTCCAGACGATCCCTAAGCAACTCATAATCTCTCAGCGACGGCACAGGTCTGTTCATATATTTCCACCACGGATAATCTCCAAAACCACCCCATGGCCATTTCTGAACAAATATTGTTTTAGAACCCAGTTTATCTATACTTGCCTGCAGTTTACTTCTAAAAGTATCAGCAGCAGAAAACACGAATATGATTGCAAAAATACCAATGGTGATCCCTAATAAGGAAAGCATGGTGCGAAGCTTATTTTGGCGGAGAGCATCAAATGCAAATCGAAAACTTTCGCCTATTAGTTTGAGAATGATCATAATTAATGTTTAGACCAAAACTAACCAAAAAGGTTACAGAAAAACATTATATAATATAAAAAATACATTTATGTTTATGAATAAAACATATCTTGTTTATCAGGACGTAAGTTAATTGCAAAAAAGAAGATTATATTTTGTAAATTTGCGCCCTTAATTATCACATCGAAAAATATGAAGTTATCTCAATTTAAGTTTAATCTACCTGAATCATTAGTTGCCAATAATCCTTCAGAACAAAGGGACGAAGCCCGTTTAATGGTTTTACACAAGGATAGTGGCAAAATTGAACATAAAATATTTAAGGATATTTTAGGTTATTTTGATGATAAGGATGTAATGATATTGAACAACACCAAAGTTTTTCCTGCCCGTTTATACGGAAACAAGGAAAAAACAGGTGCGACAATTGAAGTCTTCTTATTACGTGAACTGAACAAAGAATTACGTTTATGGGATGTTTTGGTTGATCCGGCCCGTAAAATCCGCGTTGGAAACAAATTATACTTTGGTGATGACGATTTATTAGTTGCCGAAGTTGTTGATAACACCACCTCACGCGGACGTACCATCCGTTTCCTATTTGATGGAACTGACGAAGAATTCAGAAAAAATATCGAAATCCTTGGCGAAACGCCACTTCCAAAATACATTAAGCGTAAAGCTACTGCGCAGGATAAAGAACGTTATCAAACTATATTTGCAAAACATGAAGGTGCAGTTGCTGCCCCAACTGCTGGCTTGCATTTTAGCAGAGAGTTGATGAAACGTCTGGAATTAAAAGGTATTAATTTTGCAGAAGTTACTTTACATGTTGGCTTAGGTACTTTCAGATCTGTAGAGGTTGAAGATTTAACTAAACACAAAATGGACTCAGAACAGTACATTATTGAGCAAAAAGATGCAGATATTGTAAATAAAGCGATTGAAGAAAAAAGAAGGGTTTGTGCTGTTGGAACTACTTCGATGCGTGCAATAGAATCTGCTGTTTCTTCAAACAGAACACTTAAGGCGGCTAACGACTGGACGAGCAAGTTCATCTTCCCTCCATATGATTTCAGTATCGCTAACTCAATGATTACTAACTTCCACACTCCGGAATCAACTTTATTGATGATGGTAAGTGCATTTGGCGGTTACGATTATGTTAGACATGCTTATGAAGTAGCTTTAAAAGAAAAATACCGTTTCTATAGCTATGGTGATGCTATGTTAATCATTTAGTACTTTAGATACTAGTACTTAGTATTTAGACAAAATGCAAATAGCTCATTAACTATACGATTTATCTAAATACTAAGTACTAAATACTCACTCATGAAATACTACGCTATTTTAGTTGCAGGTGGTTCCGGCAACAGAATGCAAAATACCATCGCCAAACAATTTCTATTATTAGATGGCAAGCCGATACTCATGCATACACTTGAGGCTTTTCATCAATGCCCACTAAACCCCGAAATACTCTTAGTATTAAACATACATCAACATGCCTACTGGGAAGAGCTTTGTAATACTTACAGCTGCTCAATTCCTCATCAGGTAATAAAAGGTGGCGAACAAAGATTTCACTCCGTAAAAAACGGTTTAAAAGCAATTAGGGGAAAAGGGATTGTTGCCGTACATGATGCAGTAAGACCATTGGTATCTCCTGAGCTTATCTCGAAATCATTTCAGGTAGCGGAAGAAAAAGGCAACTGTGTTGTAGGCATTAATCCAACAGATTCCATCAGGAGAATCATTGGAGGCCAAAAAAGTGAGTCGCTGAACAGAAATGAGGTCGCTTTGATACAAACCCCCCAAACATTTAATCTGGACATGTTAAGAAAATCATATGAAAAGCCGTTCAGAAATGAGTTTACGGACGACGCCTCAGTTGCCGAGTATTCTGGATTTGAGATAAATATGATAGACGGAGAAAGAGAGAATATTAAAATTACTTATCCGGAGGATCTTGAAATTGCTTCAATTTTCCTCAAGCGGTCGTTACGCTGATAAAGACAAATGGTCTCTAATAGCATAACGACCGATTAACAGGAATGCTATTACGCTGCCCTATTGATAACTTTTAGAATAATTGCGATAACAGCAATCACTAATAAAATATGGATTAAGCCACCAACATTCGGACCAAAACCATTAAAGAAGAAGCCAATGATCCACAGTATTACTAATACTACGGCAACTAGATAAAGTAGATTTCCCATAACGTTTAATTTAAGTATATGTTTTAGATAGATTTCAGGTTGTGTTAAACACTTCCATGACAATACATAAACAATCATCGTTCCAAAAAAAGAAAGGCCCCGATAATTGGGGCCTTTCTTTTTTATTAGTTATGGTTAATATTCGTCTTCGTTAAAGAAGAAATCATCCTTAGTAGGGTAATCTGGCCAAATTTCTTCGATGGTTTCATATGGTTCCCCATCGTCTTCCAAAGCTTGTAAATTTTCTATCACCTCTACAGGTGCTCCAGATCGTATACCATAATCTATCAATTCATCTTTTGTTGCAGGCCATGGAGCGTCTTCCAAATGCGATGCGAGTTCTAAAGTCCAATACATATTTCTTTACTATTAAGTTATTCTAAATTTATTCGCAAAAGTATATTAAAAAACCTGAGCAAAACAAACTTTTTTTTCCACTTTTTTTAAAGCCTCGGAAGCCATATATTTTCTTCCGTTCCAGCATCTAAATTCAGTTTTCGTGCCAAAACAAATAAATAATCGCTTAAACGGTTCAAATAAATGGTCATTTTTTCGTCAACAAAGCTTTCGGCAGCCAAATGTACCGTTAAACGCTCTGCACGGCGGCAAATACATCTTGCAACATGGCAGTAAGAAACTACCGTATTTCCACCTGGCAACACAAAATGCTTCAATTCTGGCAGTATTTCGTTCATGCCATCCATTTCCTGTTCCAACAGTGCAATGTCGCTTTCATGAAGGTCGGGTATCTTCATTTTGGATTTTTCAGGATCAGCAGCTAGCGATGCTCCTACAGTGAATAACCTGTCCTGAATCTCTTTAAGTATTTTTTGATGATGGTTATCTATATCCTGACACATGATTAATCCTATGTAGGAATTAAGCTCATCAACGGTTCCATAACATTCAATACGCAAATGGAATTTCGGAACTCGGGTACCTCCTATCAACGAGGTTAATCCCTTATCACCGGTTTTGGTATATATCTTCATTAAGAAATGTTATACTATTTTCTCAAAATCACTGCCTATTTTTTCCAGATTGCTAAGGCGTGGCGATACGGTTTTAATATCTTCATTCTTATAGTCCTTCTCAACCAAACCATCGCGCATACGCACAATGCGATGAGCATGTTGAGCAATATCCTCCTCGTGC
Source organism: Pedobacter sp. 10L46_2 (assembly GCF_056395165.1). NCBI lineage: Bacteria > Pseudomonadati > Bacteroidota > Sphingobacteriia > Sphingobacteriales > Sphingobacteriaceae > Pedobacter > Pedobacter sp. 10L46_2. The sequence continues at coordinate 2,357 of NZ_JBFTIZ010000257.1, read as the reverse complement.
GTAACCAGGATGATGGTATTTCCCTTACTATGAATTTCTTCAAGCAAACCCATAATTTCTATGGAAGTTTTAGTATCAAGGTTACCTGTTGGCTCATCGGCCAATATAATTGATGGGTTGTTTATTAAAGCTCTGGCAACAGCTACACGCTGGCGCTGCCCACCCGAAAGCTCATTAGGCTTGTGTGTAACCCTGTTGCCCAGGCCTACGTTTTCCAAAGCTTTTTGAGCCCGCTCGTCACGCTCCTTTTTAGAAGCACCGGCATAAATTAATGGTAAAGCAACATTATCTAAAGATGTTGAACGGGGTAAAAGATTAAAAGTTTGAAAAACAAACCCGATCTCTTTATTTCTTACCTCAGCAAGCTCATTATCGGTCATATGGCTCACATTAATTCCATTAAGAATGTATGTTCCCTTACTTGGGGTATCTAAACAGCCAAGAATGTTCATTAAGGTCGATTTACCAGAACCTGAAGGCCCCATTAAAGCAACGAACTCGCCTTTATGGATATCAAGAGTAACGGATTTTAAAGCATGAATAACTTCTGAACCTATAACGTATTTACGGCCTATCTCTGTAATTTGTATTAATGCTTTTTCCATCACTTTTTTCTTTTTAGACGATCTTTAATACTTCAATGTTACACTTCAGCTTATTTTTCTATGATCTTAGGGACAAAGAAGAAGCTTTCGTTGTGTTTAGCTGCATTCTTTAATCCATCTTGTACTGTAATTTCCTGCTTCACTACATCTTCTCTCCAGATGTTTTCTTCCTGGTTCATATAAACCAAAGGCTTTACACCTGTAGTATCCAACTCATTCAACTTCTCCATAAAAGTAAGTATCTTATTCATGTCGGCAATCAATGTATCAACTTCTTTATCTTCAATAGCTATTCTGGCTAAATCAGCAACTTTATTTATGGTTTGCTTATCTATAATCATTTATGAGCAAGTTTACTGTTTATTAAATCAAAAACGCGGTCCTTCAATATATCTGAGTCATCAACACCCAAATCCTGAGTCCCAATTGGTTTGTGGATGTAAATATCGCAAATTCCCGGACTTGTTCCATATTTTGATCCATCATCCCACATTCTTTTCCAAACATTAATCATACTGACAGGAACAATGGCTATATTTTTTTCAATTGCAAGTCTAAAAGGCCCATTTTTAAAAGGGATTGTTTTGGGAGGATATTGATCTTCTATCCTTCCTTCCGGAAAAATAATCAGGCTCATTCCCTTTTCCAGATTATCACCTGCTTTTTTAAACGCCCTAAACGCCGAAATCTTACTCTCACGCTTTACCGGAACATCAATAGTATTAAAAAACAACTTTAAAACAGGGTTAGCCAGCAACTCTTCTTTACCCATAAAATGAAAGCGTCCCTTTGCAATTACACAAAGTATCATGATATCAAAATTAGAAGTATGATTGGCACAATAGATATAAGTCTGATCGCTTTTTAATTCCTCTTCAAACTTAATACGATAAGCCAATCCAATAAAGAAACTACAAATGAAGCTATTCCATTTGCGCAATTTGTTCATCAGGTCGTAGTACTTTGGGTTTCTCGAAGCAAGATAATAAAACGGGTAAAACAGAGCCGAAAAAACCAAAAGAACAAATAAAGAATAAATACGGTGCAGGTGCCTTAGAAGTTTAACCATTGAATTCAAACATACAAATTTTTAGAATTCAAACCATTAAAGTATCAGAGTTGAGAAATTAATTAACCAATTAAAGAAATAAGGATAAAAAAAGAAATTATTAGCAGATCGAGTTGTGGTTTTTTATTAATTTCGGCCCTATGAAAGAAACGGTAGTTAGTGGCATACGTCCGACAGGAAAATTACACTTAGGGAATTATTTTGGTGCAGTAACCAACTTTGTAAAAATGCAGTACGATTATAACTGCTTTTTTTTCATTGCTGATCTTCATTCTTTAACGACTCATCCTACTCCTGGAGATTTACATGGCTACGTTAGACACGTTTTGGTAGAATATCTTGCATGTGGAATAGACCCTGAAGAAACAACCATCTATATTCAGTCTGATGTTCCGGAAGTTGCCGAACTGTATTTATATCTTAATATGAATGCATACATGGGTGAGTTGGAAAGAAGTACTTCATTTAAAGACAAAGTAAGGTCTCAGCCAGATAATGTAAATGCAGGTCTGCTAACCTACCCTACCTTAATGGCAGCTGATATTTTGATCCATAAGGCTACAAAAGTACCCGTTGGAAAAGATCAGGAACAGCACCTTGAATTTACACGTACTTTTGGCAATAGATTTAACAGATTATATAATTCAGAATATTTCCCTGAAGCCAGAATATTTCCCTGAAGC
>NZ_JBFTIZ010000256.1:0-6129 GCF_056395165.1 Pedobacter sp. 10L46_2 | reverse complement strand
ACTATAAACATTACTTTCTTTAGGTTTATTTCCATTTCCATTTATATAACTTACAACATCATTATAGTTCAGGTTAGATTTTATTTCCATTGGATTGTTGGCCCCAACTTTCTTTAGCGGCCACCATGCCCAACCAATATTATTAGTTTCAAATAAGCGAATGGCCTCGGTAAACCAAACATTTGAATTCTCTCCTGTCTCACCTAACCAAACAGGAATATTATACTGATCTCTTGTCTTGATCATATTTTCCGCCGATGCCTGATCATTATAGCTCCAGTATTTATGAAAGCTTAGAACCATATTATTGTCCCAAGGAGGAAGAATGCCATTATAATTATTTCCCCAGCCATTACCTTCAATTATAATAATGTGTTTTTTATCAACCTCTCTTATTGCTTTTGTGATATCAACCATTAATTTCTTTAATGGCTCATTCTTTTTTTCATTTATTCCATTCTTGTCTTTTGCAAGGTCCTCAAATCCCCAGTTAGGTTCGTTTATGATATCATATGCTCCAATCCAGGGTTCATTGACATATCGCTCTGCTAACTTCCTCCATAAAGCTATCGTTTTTTCCTGATTAGCAGGACTATCCCATAGTGACGGTTTTGAAGGGTCTCGATCTGAAATATTTAAATCATTTCCCTGTCCACCAGGTGCTGCATGAAGATCCAAAATTAAATACATCTGATTTGCCTTGCACCATGAAAGTAAAGAGTCTGTCATCGCAAATCCCTTGTCTAGCCAGGTATTTTGTCCCTTCACAGATTCTTTTTCAATAGGTAATGTATAAAGGTTATAATGCATTGGTAACCTGATTGAGTTAAAGCCCCATGCTTTCATTGAATCTACATCAATCTTTCTGGTATGATTGGCAAGCCACAGATCATAAAATTCCTGGGTTTGTTTCGCCCCCATTAACTCTTCAATTCTTTCCCGAATACGATATTGCTGACCTTCTTTATTTATTTTTAACATGTAACCCTCCTGGAGCATCCATCCCCCAAGACCAACTCCTCTTAATAATACATTCTCGCCCTTTTCATTTACAATCTTCTTTCCATCTGCCCTTAAAAAGCCCTGTGCCAAGCCAGACGTGGAATACAAAACAGATACCGCTATTATAAAAAATAGCCTGACTAATGTTAATTTTTGAAACATAAAAAGAGTATAAGTTAAATTGTGTGTTAAAGTTATTTTGAGGATATATTACCAGATATAGGTTGCAACATCACCATTGCCAATCGTATCGCTTAGTAATTTACCATTAAAGCTAATATTAAATGTTTGTGCATTCTTTCCACTATTGGCAATTATTAGTACTTTTTTTCCGTCAGGAGTTTTAAATGCAACATTAGAAAGCTCTTTGGGCTCGCTGGAAGCAATTCGCAGAGAACCAGGGCGAACAAATTTAGATGCATGCGCTATCGAATAATAGGCTAGGTTCCTTGTCACTTTATCTTCATCTATCGTAACTGCGCCCTGGCACATCGGGCATCCTCCTCTATCCGTAAAAGGTTTATTTTCAGGATCTGCTGCTAAATTCCATTCTAAAACATTTCTGCTCCAGTTTCTGGTAGCTCCTATAATGAGTCTTTTAATTGGTGATAAAATGTTGATCCTATTTTCGTTTGGATCTTCAATAACCATTTGTTCTGTAAAATAAATATTCTTGTCAGGATAGGCATTGTGCACATCTGTTAATGCCTCAATTTCTCCGCCGTAAAGATGAAAAGCAGACCCATCAATGTATTTCCTGGCATCAGGATCATTTAGAATCGTAATTGGATAATCAGGACGATCCGCATTATGGTCATATATAATAATCTTTGTCTTTAAACCGGCTTTCTGGAAAGCGGGTCCAAGGTTATTCTTAATAAAGATTGCCTGGTCAGGTGCCACCATCAGCAGGCTTGGGTTATTGCCAGGATGAAGTGGTTCATTTTGAATAGTAACAGCATCTATATGAATTCCTTCTTTACCCATATCCTGAATATACCTGACAAAGTATTTTGCATAAGCTTCATAAAATTCAGGTTTTAACATCCCCCCTCTTGCATCATAAGATGTTTTCATCCATAGCGGTGGCGACCAGGGCGACCCCATTATTTTGATATTTGGATTGATAGAAAGTATTTCTTTCATTACAGGAATTACATCTATTCGATCGGGACCCAATTCAAATTTGGTTTGCTCCAAATCTGTTTCTCCCTCAGCTAAATCATTATATGAAAATACTTTCTCATTTAGATCTGAGGCACCGATGGTCAGTCGTATATAGCTAACCCCAATATTATTACCATCAGTAGCAAATAATTCCTTTAACAAAGCTGCCCTTGCTTTAGGGCTCATTTTAATGAGATGTTGGGCGCTTCCTCCAGTTAACGCATAGCCAAAACCATCAATTGATTGGAAAGACTCTTTCTCATCAACTACAATGGTTGGATTGTTATTTTTTATGCCCGCAAATTTCAATATTCTTTTCTGTTTGGTAAATAGAACTGATTTATCTGCTTTTGTAAGCCATAGGCTCACATCATTTTGAGCATTTGCGACAAATGAAACAAATGTAATAACCAGCCCTAGAATTGAACTGAGCTTTTTTGATCTCATAATTATTAAGTGATGTATATTAGAAAACAGAAATAAGAGGTGGATGTCTTATCCACCTCTTAGCGCATTATTTAGTACCACCCCACTCTTTACTCTGAACTATCTTTGTATTATTTAGTTCACCATTTGGAATAGGTAATGTTTCATTTTTTCCGGCCACAAAACCTTTAAAGGCCAGTTTAGCAGGTGCAAGTCCCCAACGCACAAGATCAAACCAGCGCTGTCCTTCAGCTGCTAGTTCAATACGTCTTTCTTTTATTATATTATCCATGGTAACGTCCACTGGTTTCAATCCAACTCTGGCTCTTACTGCATTTAAAGCAGCATAAGCTCTGCTTCCTGCTCCAACAGCTCCTCCACTTTTCAATACAGCTTCAGCTTCCATTAAGTAAGTGTCGGCCAAACGTATTTCATAAAGATTATAAGGGAAGTTAAGTTCAAGCTGTCCGCTATTGGCTTTGGTGGATACTCTGCCAGCATACTTTTCAACAAAATAACCAGTATTATCGTTGGCGTGTTTATAAGTTACAATACCGGCCTTTTCAAGACTATCTAAATTTGCAACTGTTGGTTTATTACGAGGATCGAAGTGAATGAGTGCAAAGAACTCTTTAGTAAATGGCATAACACTCCATCCGGAAACATAATCCGGAGCTTTGTCAGGAATTAGAATATTGTAGTTCCGAGGGCCCGACATAATCCCAGCTACATTACCTTCGCCACTACCAACATTACCCCAGCCCATATTTGAAGTGCTGTTATAGGAAATCTCAAGAATGGATTCGGAATTGAATTTATTAGCGAGTTTATACAAGTCCTCAAACTTGCTCATTAGCACATAACCATATTTACTAGGCGTAGTACCGGGCGAAGGACCGTTTACATCTGCAAATTCAGTAGCGGCATCAGCAAATTTTTCCTGCCAAAGGTATACCTTACCGAGTACTGCATGAGCCGCTCCCTGGGTTAACCTTCCACCTTCAGTGTTTCTTGGAACCGTTAACGGAAGATTGGGGATAGCTTCTTTTAAATCCAATTCAATTTGTTTGTATACATCAGCAGGAGGAACCTGTAGGACATTATACCAATCACTCGTTTCAACGGGTTTTAAAATAAGGGGTATGTTCTTAAATATCCGAACCAGGTCGAAATAAAAGATAGCTCTTAAAGCTTTTGCTTCTGCAATATATCTGTTTTTGGTACTGGCATCCATTTGAATCTCCTCTACCTTTTGTAAAAATATATTGGCCCTATAAACCCCGGTAAAGCCTTTACCCCACAGATAACTTGGTGCTCCGGATAATGAACTTACTGTATAGTTATTCATTGCCTGCAGATCACCAAGATCAGATGGGGAATCACCTCCAGCGTAGTGATCATCAGACCCGGAAGAAAAAATATTTAGCTTGGTTAAATAGCCACCAGACTGGTTTCCAAATTGATCATACACCGAGATCAAACTACTAAAAGCCTGTTCAGGAGTTTTATAATAATTAGATTCAAGTATTCTTTCTCTGGGATTTACATCCAGATCCTTTTTACATGATCCCATGAATTGCGCTCCAATAAAAAGAGCAGCTATATATGTTAATTTATTTTTCATTTTGATGTTTATTAAAATCCAACATTTAATCCAACCATAAACGAACGTGCCTGCGGATAGATTCCTTTATCAACTCCAAATACAGTTCCTCCAATTTCAGGATCATACCCTGTGTACTTAGTTATGGTAAAAAGGTTTTCACTCATTACATAAACACGTACTTTTTGCGCACCAATTTTTTGAATTACATTTTTAGGAATGTTATATCCAAGCTGTAATGTTTTTAATCTGAAATAATCTCCTTTTTCAAGATATCTTCTTGTGAAATTAGTGTTGTTTTTGTTGTCGTCCTTTTCAACAACTCTTGGTATGGTAGTCGAAGGATTTGTAGGCGTCCAACGATTTAGGATGTCAGTTTGCCAGTTAGCAAATGTTACATCTAAACGACGTAAGCCTTGAAATATCATATTGCCACCTGCTCCACTTCCAAACACTACAAAATCAAATTTCTTATAGGCCATATTTATTGTTAGGCCATAAGTATATTTTGGAATCGGGCTTCCCAGATATGTCCTATCTGCTGCCTCAATCTGATTATCGCCATTTAAATTCGCGAACTTAACATCTCCGGGTTTTGCATTAGGCTGCAGCTTAGTTCCCCCTGGTCCGACATAACTATCAATTTCCGCTTGATTTTGAAAAATGCCAAGTGTTTCGTAACCATAGAATTCATTGAAAGAGTGCCCTATTCCTGTTCGGGTAATATTGCCCATACCCTGAAAGCTTTGGGCTTCATCTTCAATAAATAATTTACCTGTGGCAAGTTTAGTTACTTTGTTTTTTAAGAAGGAAACATTTCCATTTACGCCAAGGTTAAATTCTCCGAATGTTTTACGATATCCAAGTTCAAGTTCCAAACCCTTATTTTCCATATCTCCAATGTTTTGGGCTGGGGCTCCAGCTACACCTAGATAGCTTGGGGGTGTTGGATACTGAAGTACTCCAACTGTTTTCTTTTTATAAACGTCAAAGGCCAAAGTAAAGTTGGTGAATATAGTGGCATCAAAACCTAATGTTGTCTGGCGGGTTTCTTCCCATTTCAAATCCGGATTAGAAGGGGCTGCCGGGCTCCATCCTATTGAGCTGACATCTGTAGTTCCAAAAGTATAGTTCCGTCCACTTGAAACCAGGGCATTGTAAGCAAAATTGGAAATTTGATCATTACCTGTTACACCGTAACCCCCACGGATTTTAAAGAAATTTATAACGTTATTTTCCTTCCAGAAATTCTCTTTAGTAGGCACCCATCCTAATGAAAATGAAGGGAAGTATCCGAACTTATTGTTATCACCAAAACGCGATGAACCATCTCTTCTGATAATACCGGTAAAGAGGTATTTTTCGTCATAATTATAAGATATACGAGAAAATAAAGAGTTAACTTTATGAACTGTCCCATCGTTTCCATCTGCAGTTCTGTCTGCACTAACTGGTTTATAATTTAAATTTGCTTCTTCAAAGTTATTTGCAATAATATTGTTGAATGTCACATTTAAAGTTTTGACATTTTCATCAAGATAAATTCCCTGACCAACTATAATATTCGCATTATGCTTTCCAAACGTTTTTGAATAACTCAACGTGTTTTCAAAATTGTAATTCAAAACATTGTTCCAATTACGTACAAATGAGTTTTTAGTTCTGATATTGGATGAGTTTAAATAGGCAACCGGATTAAATGCATCATCGCCATAAAATGCAATCTTGGTTCCTAACGTTGATCTAAAAACTAAATCTTTAATAGGCTGTAGTTCTGCAAACGCATTTCCAATTATGTTATGATCCCAGCCATAATTCCCAAGTTTTGTTTGAATATAAGCAAGGGGATTAATTAATTCCTGGCCAACCCAAGGTGATAATCCAAATGGGTTTCCACTTTTATCTCTTAAAACATTTGGTGTTGTATATGG
>NZ_JBFTIZ010000255.1:0-6138 GCF_056395165.1 Pedobacter sp. 10L46_2 | reverse complement strand
AGACTGACCACTTTGATGTCGGAATTTAACCCTGAAAATCTGCTGGTTACCGGCGACATGTTCCACAATAACATTAACAGCGACGCCAATGCTTTTATGCACTGGCGAAATGGCTATGCCAACCTTAAAGTTATTTTGATAAAAGGAAATCACGACAATTTAAAGAATGAAGATTATGAGGCTTTAGGAATTGAAGTCCATCAAAAAGAGTTACTGCTGGCACCTTTTAGATTTATACATGATAAACCTGGAGAGGTTGATGAATATTATAACATCACGGGTCATATACATCCAGGTGTAGTTATTTATGGAAGGGCTAAGCAGCAATTGAAGTTCCCTTGCTTTTACTTTGGAAAACATTGCGCCATATTACCAGCTTTTAGTGTTTTTACAGGACTAAAAATATTAGATGCAGAGCAGGGCGATTGCTTTTATGCCATCACACCTGCTAAGGTTGTAAGGGTTTAGGCAATTTGTTTATTCAAATTTTGCATCCAGGAATTGAACATATCCTGCTCAATTTTTATAACCAGTTCAGCATGTTTTTCCCAGTCCGCATCAAAGCTTCTAAGTTGGTTCAACATTTCTTCCAGGTGACCTTCTTCTTCAAGAATGATCGATTTAACGGTTACCTTGCTGCCTGCGGCAGTTAAAACATCCTGATAAACAGGGTATAGCTCATCTGCACGTACCTCAATTGCATAGGTTACAAAAAGATAAGCTGCAAACTTTAGTTCATATCCGCTTAAATTAAAATGCTGTTTCAAATAACGGCATACCGCTACATCCAAAGCATTTAAATAAAATTTGGTATCGTTAGGAGCCAATAGCTCATCGCTGGTATAGGTTTTGCAAAGATCGCCATCCAGTTTGTCCAGTTGCTTTTTTAAATAATAAGCATGACGATGTTCCTCTGCTGCATGTTTAAGAATTATAAGGTTCACCTTTTCTTTATGCTCCGATGCAGAGATTTTCTTTGCACCTGCATTTTCCATATACGACAAGGTATTTAACCACTTGGCATGTAAAACATTATCGCTTACTATGTTCTCTAAAATCGGTTTAATGTTCATTACTGTTTTTATTATAATATTGCTAATAACACATTGTTTTTTTGATGTCTTCTTTTTCTTTACAGGCGGTCGTCATCTCCACGATAGGAGAGATTTCTTGAAATGGCATAACCAAGAGATTTCTCCTATCGCCGAGATGACGAGGCGCAGACTACTCTTATATATCGTTTAGTGCTTCATTAATAGTTTGGTAAATATAATCAAGGTCTTCATTACTGATTATATAAGGCGCTAAAATATAAATGATATTTCCTAGCGGCCTAAGTATAATCCCCCTGTCCAGAAAGTAATTGTACAATTGATTTCTCAATCCACTTAAATAAGAGGTATCTGAACCTGTTTCCCACTCCATTACCAATATGGTTCCTGCCTGCCTTACATCCTTAAGCTTTGGATGACCTTTTATCTGTGAAGCAAAAGCTTCATGTTTTGCTACTACTCTATGAATGTTCTCAAGCGTTTCCGGTTTTAATAAAATATCCAGACTGGCCAATGAGGCTGCACAAGTTACCGGATTAGCCGTAAATGAATGTCCGTGATATAAGGTTTTAAGCTTGTCATCACTTAAAAATGCGTCAAATATTTTTTGGTTACATGTAGTAATCCCCATTGGCATAGTGCCACCTGTAAGCCCTTTAGACAAACAAAAAATATCAGGATTGGTATTTAGTGCTTCGCAGGAGAAATACTTACCAGTGCGCCCAAAACCAGTCATCACTTCATCTGCTATTGTCAATATCCCGTGTTTCTGACAAGTTTCAATTAACTGATCCAGATACTGGGGTTCATACATTAACATTCCGCCTGCACCTAAAACCATCGGTTCAAATATAAAGCAGGCAACCTCATTAGAAAGATAATTGATCTTAGATTTAAGCTGCTCAATATTCCGCTCATTAGGAAGATCAATAAATTCAACATCAAACAAAAGAGAAGCAAAGGGATCAGTAAAAATACTCCGTCCACTCACCGACATGGCACCAAACGTATCGCCATGATAAGCCTCCCTAAATGCAATAATTTTAGTACGGGGCTGCTTGGTCGTATTAACCCAATACTGTAAGCACATTTTAATGGCTACCTCTACAGCTGTAGATCCATTATCACTATAAAACACCTTTTCCTGCTTACCAGGCAATAATGGCAGCAGACGTTCTGCCAGCTGTACAGCCGGTTCATGGGTAAAACCTGCAAATATTACATGCTCTAAAGTCTTTAATTGTTCAGCAACTTTAGCGGCAATATGAGGATGAGCGTGTCCATGAATGGTAACCCACCAGCTGGAAACGGCATCAATATATTTCTTGCCATCTTCATCAAATAAGTAAACACCCTCTCCTCTTACAATTGGGACATGAGGTGCTGCATTTTTCATTTGTGTGTAAGGATGCCATATTACTTTTTTATCCCTTTCGGCTAAACTCATTGGTTTCTTTCTTTAATTAATAGTTCTACTACAGTTTTGTCAGTTTTAAAAGTCACGTCGTCAGTTTTAAGGTCATTTAAACTAACCCATCTAAACGACTGTAAGGTATTTTCGTCAAAATCAAATACATCAGTCTTAAAATTCAACGCTAAAGGATGTAATGCTTTTACGGTATAATAAATACTTAAAATCTGACTATCGTTAAAAGAAGATTGCTCATAGAAGTCGGTAGTATAAAGATGATTGAGTATCTCAATTTCAGCGTTGCATTCTTCCATAAACTCCCGTTTAAGGGCGTCTATAAGACCTTCACCCAGCTCTAATCCACCACCGGGGAATTTACTGAATGTCCGGCCACCAGATTGTTCGTCGCTAATCAGTACCTGGTTTTCAGCATTAATTAGTAAGCCGTATACTCTTACATTAAAATAACTCATTGATCGAAGTGTTTTTGATTTTTAGTTGCATTCTCGATTGTCCATTTAATTTCACCTCTAAAGGCTTCCTTCCTTACCGGACAATCATTCATTTTACAATAGTTACAGCAAGCAGGTAAGCAAGGGTCTGCGTGAATAAACAATTCTGTTTTCCGATGTGCATTGCCATTTATAAGCTTATCAATACTTGATATTTCCTGATGAACACGATTGAGATCGAAATAATAAGGGAGCGTGAAGTGGCAATCTATATGCAGATCGGCACCATACTGCTGCGCCCTCAGGTTGTGTACATCTATCCAGGGTTCCTTTCGGTTTTTCTGCAAAATTTCGATAATGTCTTTTACAAGATCAATATTACTTTCATCCATCAATCCACCTATAGATCTTCGCGTAAGCTTATATCCGTTGTAAATGATGTATAATCCTAATAAAATCGAGATCACGCTATCCAGCCAATAGATTTTGGTGAGTTGTATTAAAATTACACCAACCACCAGACCGGCACTGGTTATGGCATCAGTAAGCAAGTGTTTCCCATCAGCCTCCAGTGTAATTGAATTGTGTTTTTTGCCGGTATTTATCAGATAAAAACCTATAATTAAGTTTACAATTCCGGTTGCCCCTATAATAATAGCCCCTTCAAAAAGCTGATGAATTGGCTTAGGATAGATTAAATCGTAAGTAGATTTAAAGATAATGATCAATCCGGCAATGGTTATTAGCGTACCTTCCAGAAAAGCTGAGAAAAACTCCACTTTACCATGACCATAAGGATGATTTTTATCTTTAGGGATGGTGGCCAGATAGATGCTATAAAACGCAAAGCTGCTGGCCAGTACATTCACAATACTCTCTAAAGCATCGGTTAAAATTGCATTGGACTGAGTGATGAAATAGGCAACAAATTTTGCCAGCATAAGCGCTATCCCGATGCATAAAGAAAGAAGTATCGCCTTTTTTTTAGGTTGCACTTTATAGAGATTAGCCACCAAAAATACAGTTTCACTATCGAATTACATTAAAAAGTATTTTTTTTAGTTTATAATTCAGTGAGGTTCATATATTTGTCACTGCACAAAATTAAATTTGCCCACGCACAAATTATTATGACATTTTTATCCAAAAGAATCAATAACCTATCTGAGTCACAGACAATTAAAATGGCTAAGTTAGGCAGAGAGCTATCCGCAAAAGGAATAGACGTTATTAACCTAAGCTTTGGTGAGCCAGACTTCTTTACACCTGAGTTTGTTAAGGAGGCTGCAAAGACCGCTGTAGATGAGAATTACTCTTACTACACTCCGGTTTCTGGTTACCCTGAACTACGTAAGGCAGTTGCAGAAAAGTTATTGAGAGAAAATGGATTAACCTATGGTTTCGATCAGATTGTAGTTTCTACAGGAGCTAAACAATCACTTGCCAACGCAGTAATGTGTCTTGTTGATCCAGGAGACGAGGTTATCGTTCCAACCCCTTACTGGGTATCTTATTCAGAAATGATTAAACTTGGTGAAGGTGAAACAGTATTCATCAACGCTACAGTTGAAAACAACTTTAAAATTACAGGAGCGCAATTAGAAGCAGCAATTACTCCTAAAACCAAATTGTTCATGTTTTCTTCGCCATGCAATCCAACCGGATCTGTTTACAGCAAAGAAGAATTGGCTGATTTAGTAGCTGTTTTTGAAAAACACCCGAACATCTATATCATCTCTGATGAAATTTATGAGCACATCAACTTTGTTGGTAAACATGCTTCAATTGCTGAATTTGATTCAGTTAAAGACAGAGTAATCCTGATCAATGGTTTCTCTAAATCTTACGCTATGACTGGCTGGAGAGTTGGTTACATGGCTGCGAATAAAGAAATTGCAAATGCTTGCGATAAACTACAAGGCCAAATCACTTCAGGTACTTCTTCTATCGCTCAACGCGCGGCTTTAGCCGCATATCAGGGTGGTTTAGATACGGTAAACGAAATGGTTGGCGAATTCAAAAAACGTAGAGACATCGTTTATGCCCTATTAACAGAAATTCCAGGTGTTAAGGTAAATCTTCCAGACGGAGCTTTTTATTTCTTCCCTGAAATAAAATCTTACTTTGGTAAAACCGATGGTACTCAAACCATCAATAGCGCAGAAGACTTAAGCTTGTTCTTATTAAACGAAGCTCATGTATCTACTGTTACAGGTGAAGCATTCGGAAACAACGATTGTATCAGAATTTCCTATGCTGCAGCTGAAGATAAACTTAGAGATGCAGTTTCAAGAATCAAAGCTGCTTTAGCTAAATTGAGCTAAGTTAGTACTTAGATATTGGTATTTAGTACTTAGACATCAAGCTCAAAATATAACAAAAGGCCTGTTTCGTCATCCGGAACAGGCCTTTTTATTTCTTTATGTTTCTCCCTATTACTCCATCCGTGTTGGACTAGCGAGTTTATGCTGAGGCGCCATATTTAAAAACTGAGTGTTCTGGGAAAAGGCATAGGAAATTTTGTCCTTTTTCAGGGCAAAAGATTCCAGCCTTTGAGTAGTAATACTCAGTTTTTAAGCAAAGAGCGAAGCCATATTATGAGCGAATCGCTTCAACAGGATCCAACCTCGACGCTGCGTAAGCCGGCCAAAAGCCCGATATTGTGCCTATAATAACAGACACACCTATTCCCAGCATAATATTCTTCATAAATAAGATCATCTCAAAACCGGCGGCACTGGCTGCTAAGGTAGCCAAGTAAACCAGGAGCAAGCCTAACAGCCCTCCGAGCAGGCACAGCGCTATTGCTTCAAATAGAAACTGCAGCATAATAAAATAATTTTTAGCGCCCAGCGATTTCTGAATACCGATAATATTGGTGCGTTCTTTTACCGAAACAAACATAATGTTAGCAATACCAAACCCTCCGACAAGAATAGAAAAGCCACCAATAACCCAACCTGCTATATCAACCATTCCGAACATGGTATCTAACTGATTAGATGCGATAGTACTCTTATTCAAAGAGAAATCATCCTCTACACCAGGCCTTAGCCTTCTAATGGAACGCATAGTCCCTTGTATTTCACTTTCAATCTCATCAAGAGCAATGTGTTCAAAACCCCTTACCGTAATTGATGGATCATATCTATCGCTTTCGATATCCATAATACCCTTCGCAAAATTTAAAGGCATTACAATATTTTTATCCTGCGACATACCC
>NZ_JBFTIZ010000254.1:0-13156 GCF_056395165.1 Pedobacter sp. 10L46_2 | reverse complement strand
GCTGAACATCATGAACCCTGTGATCTCAGTTCGAAAATCAAATTTAGATAGCCAGATATTCATCAGGTAATAGCTTAAAGGAAGGCCTATACAAATAGCAATCAACACCATTTTTACAAAGTTCCAGCTCAGCAAATTAACAATGCCTACATGACTTGCACCTAGTACTTTTCTAATACCAATCTCCTTAGTCCGCAACTCTGCACTATAGGCCGAAAGCCCAAGCAACCCCAAACAAGATATAAAAATAGACAACCCGCCAAACAAATTAGAAAGTATAGAAAGCACACGTTCCCTTTCAAACTTCTCCTGATAAAGGCTGTCCACAAATTCCAGATCCACCGGATAAACGGGGTTCATCTCTTTCGTGATCTTAGTGATGGTTACCAAAGCTTCTTTGGTACTTCTTGCACTGWTCAAACGCATCGTAATCACGTTTGGCAAAAAGGGTCCCCATGCCACTACCATAGGCATTTCCTTTTTGGTAGGATCAGCCCAGATGATATCTTCAAACACACCAATTACAGTCCTTCGTATTCCTTCATAGAGCACCTTTTTACCAATGGGCTGTTGCAGGTTCATAGCTTTAACCGCACTGGAATTCAGCATAATTGCAGAACTATCTGAAGCAATATCTTTGCTAAAATCACGCCCTATGACCATTTTTACGCCTGTAGTATTGCTGAAATCATTTGTGGTAATGATCTGGTTAAATCTCAGGGATTTATCTGCAGGTAGCATGCCCTCCCATTCGAGCCCGCTGGTCACAGAGTTTTGCGTAGAGATGCTCGCAGTGGTTTTACACATAGAAAGCACTGCCCCAGATTGTACCAAACGGTTTTTAAGCGCATCATAATTTTGGAACAACATCCCCTCCATTGGCATTTCTACCAGCGAGGTACTGTTGTAGCCCATTGGCCTGTTTCTGAGGTACTGAAGTTGATTATAAACCACAATTGTACCGGTGATAAGCAGAACCGCAAAACTGAATTGAACTACAACAAGGGCTTTTCTCAAAGTCACCGAAGATCCATTCTGCCTGATCAATCCCTTTACAGTATCAACGGGTTGAAAAGCGGATAAATAAAAAGCCGGGTAGCTGCCCGACAAAAGTGCTGTAATGAAAACAACAACACAGAGATAGAGCCAGTTTGTAAAGCCTAAGGATTGCAGGGTAAGGTTCACATGTAACAAGTTATTGAACAGTGGCAAGCTGATCTCAACAATTGTAATTGCTAAAATGAAACTAAATGATACCATCAGAATGGCTTCCAGCAAAAACTGATGAATCAATGAGCCCCTTCCAGCTCCCATTGCCTTTTTAATGCCCACTTCTTTTGCACGTTTACCAGCCTTTGCCGTAGCAAGGTTCATGAAATTGATGCAGGCAATGATCAGGATTCCGATGGCCAGACCAATAAAGATGCGTACTTGCCCAATCTTTCCGTCCGCTGGTTTCCCGTTTATAAAGTCTCCGTATAGATTGCTTTTAAGTAATGGATAAATGAAGATTGAGGTAACTTCTTTATTGCTGTGTTGGTTTAAGAAATTGCTAATGTTCTTATTAAAATCATCGACATTAACCCCTGGGTTTAACTTTAGTAATGTGTAAAAAGAATAATTATCCCATTGCATGGCCTTGGGAAAAATACCCACATTTTCATTGGTCGATACCAGACTCTCAAACCTGTAGCTCATGTTTTCCGGCAGGTCTTCTATAATCCCCGTTACAGTAAGATTCGCAAAATTCATGAATTTGAGAGATTTGCCGATGGCAGAGGTATTAGGGAAAAGCCTTTTTGCCGTATTGCTGGTAAGGATAACGGAATTAGGTTTTGAAAAAGCAGTTTCTGCGCTGCCGCTGATGAATTTATAACTCAATATTTTAAGAATATCCGGCTCAGCTATGCGGTTATCTACTTTCACGCTGGTTGTACCGTTGACTAGTAAGGTTTGACTTGGCCAGGTTATAAATGCCGCTGCTTTCACTCCTGCTAATTCTGATCTCATGGCCAAAGGGAGCGCATTTGGAGAAACACCAGTGGTACCAAATACCTTACCCGTTGCATCCAGAAAATTGGTTTTCACTTCATAGATGTTTTCGGCATCTTTATATTGAGTGTTAAACTTCCACTCATTAGCCACATAAAGCAACAATAACAGAGATGCGGCCAAACCAATAGCCAATCCTCCGAGATTAATTAATGTAAAACCCTTATTTTTCCAAAGGTTCCTCCAGGCAATTTTTAAACTAAGCTTATCCATGCACTGCAATATACCAAGCCAATGCCAAATTTAAACAAGCTCATTTAAAGAACAATAAAGCAAATTATAGATTCCAGGATGTACGGTAGTGAACAGCAGGTGTTCAATTCTGAACGAGAGACTATCCTTAGAAATTACTTATTAAACAAAAGCAGCAAGAACGGCAAGTATGTACTTAGCCTTACTCTTAATATACGCAAGGCATTTTTAACATGGCTACGTACACTTTGCTCAGATATGTTTAACCTTTCGGCGATCTCTGCATGAGTCAAATTTTCTTTCCTGCTCAACTCAAACACTTCGCGCATCCTTGTGGGTAAATTCGCAATCTCTTTGTCAATTATCGATGTCAGGATTTTTTCTCTTACCCGATGATCTGTTTGCGATGGATAACTCTCAATAAAAGACTGAAAATGACTAATGTACTGCTCGGCTGTAGAGCTTCTGTCAATAGTATCAATAATCTTATACCTAACCGCCTTAAATAGGTACGAGGATAGCTCTCCTTTTATATCCAAAGTGGTCTTTTTCTCCCACAAACTCAGAAAAATCTCATGAATAATATCTTTTACCTGCTCTCTATCCTTAAGTTTCCTATAAGCATGCACATAGAGCAATCCTTTATACTTGTTGTACAAAGTTTCAAAGGCCTGCTGATTCCCGAATTTCATTTCTAGTAAAAGGCTAGCATCATTGTTATGCTCTACAATCATTTTAACAGTAAAGTTTAATGTTTAGATAGCGGTTACACCATAGAAGTATATCCAGAGAGGTATTCGACAAATAAAATTCTAAAGTAATTAATATATTCACAACTACATTTAATATTTATCAAAAACTAAAACAAAATCGGCAATTAATAACTTAAGATAAATGACAAACTAGTTAATTATGGCATTTATAGATTACTACAAAACCCTGGGACTAGAAAAAAGTGCTACGCAGGACGATATTAAAAAAGCCTATAGAAAATTGGCCAGAAAATATCATCCCGATCTAAACCCTAACGACAAAGATGCCAATAGGTTGTTTCAGCAAATAAATGAGGCTAATGAGGCGCTGAGCGATCCCGAAAAGCGCAAGAAATACGATGAATACGGGGAACATTGGAAAAATGCCGATCAGTTTGAACAGGCAAAACAATCGCAGCAACAAAACCAAAATGCATACTCCGGTGCAGGTTATCAGGGCGGCGGTTTTAGCGGTGCTGATTTTGGTGGCGAAGGATTTAGCGGTGGCGGAGATTTCTCTGATTTCTTTGAATCTTTGTTTGGCAATGCGGGAGCACAGTCAAAACGCGGAAGCCGTAAATTCAAAGGGCAGGATTACCAGGCAGAGATTAGCATATCGCTTCGCGATGCCTACAACACACACAAGCAAACGCTGGCAGTAAACGGCAAAAACCTAAGGATAACCATTCCGGCGGGGATAGCGAATGGGCAAGTAATTAAATTAGCTGGTCAGGGTGCACCTGGTGCAAATGGTGGCCCTAACGGGGATTTGTACATCACATTTAATATTGGCGACGATCTGCACTTTAAAAGACTTAACAACGATTTGTATACCACCACAGAAATAGACCTTTATACTGCCGTTCTGGGAGGCGATGTAACGGTTACTACATTTGACAGTAAAGTAAAGCTTAAAGTGGCCCCTGGAACGCAAGGCGGAACTAAGGTGCGACTAAAAGGGAAAGGTTTTCCGGTATATAAAAAAGATGGAGAGTTTGGAAACCTCTTTGTAACGTATACAGTTAAGATACCAACCGAGCTTACAGAGAAACAGAAAGAGCTTTTTAATGAACTAAAAAACCTGGGGTAAGGCATTTAAATTAAATTAATCATGGAAACAGAATTAATAACAATAACAGAATATTGCTTTAAGTATGATATTGAACCGGAGTTTATTATATCCCTTGAAGACTCAGGAATCATTTCATTAATGAGGGTTGAATCAGAAAAGTACATACATATCAGACAATTTGGTGAACTGGATAAGTACATCCATCTGCATTACGATTTGCAAATCAATATCGAGGGAATAGATGCGATTAGACATTTGCTAGAAAAAGTAGATGCTATGCAACAGGAAATTCAGGAGCTTAAAAACCGGTTGCATGTACACCAGTAAGGAGGTTCATCATCCTCCTGGTAAAACACCCGTCATACTCTTATTAAAGCTATCTTCATCCTGAAATAAATTCAGGATGACGAGCATTTTGAAGTCCCTAATTCTCAAACACCACCGTTTTATTCTTATAAACAAACACCCTATCACTCAACACCAGCCTCATGGCCTTTGCCAGAACCGCGGTTTCAATCTCTTTTCCTGACCTTACCATATCCTTAGCAGTAAACGAATGATTTACCGGAATAATCTGCTGGGCAATTATTGGCCCTTCATCCAAATCATTTGTTACAAAATGAGCTGTAGCACCAATCAGCTTCACTCCTCTTTCAAAAGCTTGCTTATACGGATTTGCCCCGGCAAAAGCAGGTAAAAAAGAATGGTGTATGTTAATTATCCTATCGGCAAAACTAGCCACAAAACGCGGCGATAGAATTCGCATAAACTTAGCCAGAATCACATAATCAGGACTATACGCATTTATCTGATCAATCATTTCCTCCTCCGGATCATTCACCCCATCAGCATAAGAAATCAAAGAAAAAGGAACATCAAAGCGCTCGCAAATCTTTTTCAGTATATCATGATTGCCAATAACCCCAACCACAGTGGCTCCCAAAGTACCAAAGTTATTGCGTACCAAAATATCGGCAAGGCAATGATATTCTTTAGTGACCATTACCACAATCCTTTTCTCGGCAACAGGATTAACATGAATAAGTGCGCCGGCAGGTAAAATCTTGCACATAGCTTCTGTAAGTAAATCCTCATCAGAATGCCCATCAACCTCCAAACGCATAAAAAACATACTTTCGGCCTTATCAACATGTTCCCTCATAGAAACAATATTTAGTTTTGCTGCAGATAATATCTGCGAAATATCGGCAACCAGCCCTATCTGATCTTTACACTGTATTATTATTATCATCGATTGTTAAAATAGGAAAGCAAGATAATAATATTTCTTACAAGCGTGAACCTACTCTGCCGATCTAAAGTATTTTGAGTCTGCAAGGTATTTCAATATAGAATCAGGGTCTTTATCCTTTACCTCGTTAACGGTAAACTCCTGCAAATGCCCCAGCTCCAGTAAAGAACCGCAGCCAGTTTTAATAAACAAGTCCTTTAATTGCTCATTCTTTTCGATATGATAAGAATTAAAGGTCGAAAGTTTATCTATCTCGAGGTATATTTTATCCGCTTTCTGCAGCCCTGCAAGCTTTTCCAGCTTGATCCCTTCGGGAGTCCCGTTATTGGTTAAAAATAAAAAAGTATGGATAACCAGCCTGTCGCCATGTAGTTCAACCTGCAGGTATCCTGCCTTTTTATCAGAAAGATAAAACTCAATCAGGCTCCTATCGTAATCCTTATGATGCTTAATTTCCGGATTCATAAAGGTCATAAACACAATAGAATGCATAATACCGGGTGTAATATTTATCCTCTCCTGCAACCTTTTCAGGGCATGCGTTTGTATATAAACATCAAGCGGCACATCTAGCCCGGCAACCCTAAAGCCAAGTGCCGATGGTTTAACTTTAGCAAAAATCCAATTCAGTTCCTCATCAACCCAGCCCAAACGAATCATCGAATGGTTCTCTCCGTTAATAAGCATCGACAATAATATCCTGCACCAGGGTGCCCATCATTTCCTGAATACTTAAATAAGCCTCGGTATCCGGAAAATAATCTTTAAACTCTTCTTTAAGGAGCGCTGCATGAGGAAAATAGTTAGCAGGAACCACATGCAGGAAATGAATAAGCAGCAATCCTTCAGAAAGAAGCATACTAAACAACACCCGCTCACCATTGTTTAAATTAATATATTGATCTTCCAGAAAAGCACTGAGCAGCTTATTAGCCTTTATAACTGTCGATTTAGAAACATCAGAGTCCGGACTTGCCTTTATTTTTAATGCCGGATACCTGGTGGCATACATATGCGCAAGAATTCGCTCGGGGAATTTCTCAAAATATCCCGGTCCAACAAGCGCATTGCAAAGTAGTTCCATACGCTCAATAAATCTTTTCTGATGCATTAATGCCTGTTTAGCTGCATCTGGATTTGAACTACCGTTCCCTTTTTTCTTCTTCTGTTTGCTCATACTTAACTATTGCGATGATCAATTTCTACTAAAATATATAACATGAGTTATAAATGGTAATTTTTAATGTAAACCATTGTTAAATAGCACTTAAACTTCACAATGCGTTAACATTGCAATGATATTTTTGTTAAAAGCAAAAGTACTATGAACTCTGTATTTAATTTTTTTAGTCCTAAAGACAAAACATTTCAACCCATGTTTGAGCAGGCAGGCAACAACCTTGTGCAAATTGCCAAAACGCTTGTTCTTGCAGTAAACACTCCTGATCAGGAAGACAGAAAAGTACACATTAAAGAAATTGCAAGATTGGAACAAGTAGGCGACGATGTTACACATCACATCCTTTTGGGCTTAAGTAAAATATTTATCACCCCGTTTGACCGGGAAGATATACATGCCCTGGCAAGTTCTCTGGATGATATTGCCGATTATATTTATGCAGCAGCCATGAATATGGACTTATACAATCTAAAAAACATAAGCAAGCCAATGATAGAACTGGCCGAACTGCTTTTAGAGATGTGCAAGGATTTAAATATCGCCATAGCTGAACTTAGGAACTTTAAAAACACCAGGCTTATTGCTGAGATATGTATTAAGATTAATAAGGGAGAAAGCACAGCAGATCATATTTGCAATACCGCAGTAGGCAATTTATTTGACCACCAAGCTGATGCTATTGAATTGATTAAACAGAAAGAGGTACTGCAAAGTATGGAAATCGCTTCTGATAAATGCGATGACCTTGCGAACGTATTGGAAACTATTCTTATAAAGAATGCATAATCGTATTAATTAATGAGGGGTTAACACGATCGTGTTAACCCCTCATTAATTACTTACCTTTTACTTACTAAACTTGTTTCTGAAATCATCCTTTGCACCGCCTTTAAATACATTTTTGCCTTGCATAAAGTTACCGCTGTAAAACTGCAACCCTGGCTCTTGAGTATAGATATCCATGATCACACCAGATTTATCACCTTTTACAGTGGCAGCATGGATCATACCTAATCCTTTAGTGCCATTTAACACATAGTTATGATCATAACCTTTACCTGCCTTTAACTGATCGTTAGCTTCTTCAATACGTTTGCCAATAGTTGTAGCAGTTGTAAAATCAAATGGTGTACCTTTTACAGTTACATTTTTACCAAGAGGGATTAAAGTAGTGTCAACCGGAGTATAAAGGTCAGCAAAGATTTGAAGATCGTGGTTTAAAATATCGCCACTACCCTCTCCGTTCAGGTTAAAGAAAGCATGATTGGTTAGGTTAACCACAGTTTTCTTATCTGTAGTAGCCTCATAATCCATTTTCAATTCATTATCATCGTTAAGGCTGTAAGTAACTTTTACTTTCAGGTTTCCAGGGTAACCTTCTTCCATGTCTTTAGACAAGTAAGTAAGTACCAAAGTTTGCGAATCAGGCATTACTGCATCCCAAACTACCGCCTGGAATCCTTTTTTACCACCATGTAAAGTATTTTGTCCGTTGTTAAGCGCCAAAGTATATTGTTTACCATCTAAGCTAAATTTGCCTTTAGCAATCCTGTTACCATAGCGGCCAATTGTAGCACCAAAATAAGGCTCAGTAGAATTCGCAAATCCATCAACACTATCAAACCCTACTACAACATCTACAAGTTTACCATCTTTATCTGGCACAAGCAAACTAACCAGTCTGCCACCATAATTAGTAAAGGCGGCCTGTACATTGTTTTTATTTTTAAGCACATACAGATTGGTTTTTTTACCATCTATTTCCTTTTGGAATTTTGTACTATCCAATTGAACAGTTGCAGCGGTACTATCGGCCTGCGCTACATTCGAATCAACTTTTTTTGGTTCATTACATGCTGTAATTGCAAGTAAAAATATTGCAGCTAAGCCTGGTTTTAATGTTTGCTTCATTTAATATTTGGTTTTAGTTATAATGTGTTGTGTTAATTTCAATAAGCCTAAATTAATGTATTATTTTAAAAGCGCCTTCATAAGTGCAGTATTTTTCAATTAATTCTATCTTTTATACATCATTAGATGAATTCTTTTAAAAGATATAGCAAATGATTTGTAACAGAACAAACCCAGTTTCACTAATAATTGTAATAAAACAAACATTATTTGTTAATTCCACTAAAATTGTTTGTATTGAAATTCGGCCAGAGAAACCAGGATCAGGTTTCGGGAATCCTTTGGGTGTTTAACAGGTATGTGACTGGTGTACACACATATGAAACCCCGGTTTAGCTCCTGTGAGGTTTGGGTGTCAGACCAGTGGCTAATACTCCTCAATTGATGTTAAAAACTTCCAATTGATTACCCAAAAATCGGATGAGTTTTGGCTTGGTTTTAGGTTGAGAAAGTAAGCGTTTTGCGGCTTATAATATAGTCAGTTTTTGCTACACTCTGAGACCGACATTGTTCGTACCTCGTTCGACCAGAGCCGAACATGTAGCGAACCAGAGTGGCACCAGGTTCGAAGCGTTTGAACTAATCAAAAAAAAGGCAAAAAGGTTGAATGTCCGGGCCAAAATTTTACTATGCTTGCATTGTATTTACCGGTTTATTTAAAGGCCTTTAACTTCTTCAAAGCTTCCTCTGCTCTGCTTTTCACTTCACCTTCATTAAAACTGATCAGATTAACATTAACAAAATCATTGCAGTCGTACAAATAATCGAGTGAGTAATCTCTCACATCAAGATAGAGCGTATCTAAAACCTTCCCAATTTTCTCATCAAACTTTCCCGACAACCAATACTCATCCTGAGCCCTAATTTGGACAAATACACTTTCAAATTCAGGAACCTCAATTTTTTCGGAACATAACAATGAAAGCAGATATAAATACTTTTTCAGGTGTATTTTGTCTGATAACTTTATATTAGTGGCTATAACACATTTACCCGACAGAATCAGGAAATTCCAGTTTTAAACTCTGTTGCATAATGGTGTAGAAATTTGCTATCTGTAGTTGAGGTACAAATAATTTGTAACATCTTATTTCCTGCAGCTTATCAGGATTCAATCTTTTTCTCGTTCATGTTCTTAAGGATGAATTTTTAGGCAAAGCATGGCCATTACGAAGAGTTAATTCGTTTTTTAATGCTGTTTTGTTAACTTTCTTGTTGCTTTAAAACAGTAGTCATCCTGAACTCGTTTCAGGACCCCGCACTAGAAAAACTCAATCAGAATGATCGAGAATAAGCGAGTAAAGAATTGCGATACGTATTTCCATATTTAATAATCATGGCTGATATTATATGAAACTTTGAAGGAGGTAGTTAGGGATTTGCTTTATTAATGCAAAAAGCGCGGTACCCAACATATCCGCTAGACTAGGTACTGGTATACCCATAACAACGAATAGTGTGCCCACGCATTTTACACGTGAGTACATTTCACCTATCCCTCTGTTTTTATTTTAAAATTACCAGTTTTTGTCTAACAAAGCACTCGGTGCTAAATGCTCCAACTATTTTGAAGATTTCGCAAAAATATAATATTAGTCCGTTACATACATATCTTGTTTCGACTAACATATATAGGTTTGATTCAAACAAACAAATTAGGACGACAGATTTTTTATATTCACCTACTAATTGTTGTTGGTGGTATTACCTCCAATTGTTTTTCAATAAATTCCTTTATCAACATAATGGTAGTTCTCCAATAAAATTCAAGATGTTTAAATATAGTTTCTGTAGGAAAATTTTCGATTGCTAACGTTAATATCGTCTGGTTTTCTATAGGTGTTAATGTAAATCTTAGGATTGAATAGTTTTGAGGTATGTCCACAAGTCTCGATACAGAGCTAAAATGACTATATTCAAGAACGCTGTTTATGTCATACTGTAAAACGATCCCCTTATTTTCAAACTTTATATGATGAAATCCACTAATAAGAATTGGACCATTAATTTGCCAATCGGTATGAACTTCTATTTCCATTTCCGGCTCTCCCATCCATTGCCTCATTAACATGGGTTGGGTTAAAGTTCCCCATACTATTGCCGGAGAGGCGTTTATTGTAATTGTATTTTCAATTCGATTAGTCATGGTAACTTATTTGTGTTTCAACAATGTTTCTATCGTGCTTTATCAACATAAATCATTGCCTCGTCCATTCCTTTTGCGTAGTTGTTTACGGAGTAAGTAATTGGTATATCTGGCCTCAGAGGCCCATCATATCCCTTCCAGGTTTCCCAGTACCTGGTAGAATAGCCAATAACAATTTTGGTATGAGGTAGCCTAAAACCCCTTACTTCTCCATAATGATTTACGCTCCCACTAGTTGCCTCTCCCAACAAGATTGCTTTAGTGCCCCGCTTAAGCGCTACTGCATTCATTAATGCCGATGAGAAGGTTCGCTTTCCAATGAGTACATAAAACTTCCCCTTAGTGTTTAAATGGCTTTGCTCAATACGTTCAATAAAAGGGGTTAAAATACCCGAATTACCGCCACCATTATCACGCAGATCAATAACAAGGCGTTTAGGCTTATTTTTAATGATCGCAGCAAAGAGTTCATCGTTAAAGGCAGAAAATGGGTATCCCTCTTGCTCCTGGCATTTGTTGTAATTGAAATACAACGTACCAGTTCTCATAGTTGTACCAGTAATTTCCTTTTTTCTTTTTGGAAAGCAGCATGTTTTTCGCTTCTACCAACGGCAAATTATCGACGTTTGCGCCAGCCACAGATTTAATGACTCGTTGAATCTTTTTACCATTTAGATCGGTGAAATCAAATGTAGTCTCATCTGAATTGCTGGTAATCTGTAAACCTTTCAAAATAAGAGGATTATTAATGAAACGCAAAAAACCTGTGTCAAAGAATGAAGGATTTTCACTTTGTATGATCTCTTTGAAACGACTCATCACCTCATTAATGGCATGTCCATTCACCGCAGTTAGCTGGCAAAGTAGCACGTCAGCATTGGCTGTGTCTGTTGCTGTTACATATATTCCTTCAATAAACTTGTTAAACCTAATAGGTACAACTTTGGTAAAAACCGGTTCTATATGGGTGTGTTCATCGCGAATAGCAACAGTGAGTTTGAAAAGTTCAGTAGTAAATTTCTCATTATCGGAATCTGTTAACCGGGATTTAATTGAAGCTATGTTTTTATCAAAATCTTCTTTACTGATCTTGGCAAACAGATTGATGTGCCGCTTAGACAGCGTATCTTTTAAATATTGCAGATCTTGAAAATAATCGGCTTTTGATAATTGCTGACAAAAACTTAAACCACTTTGAAGTAGTATAACGCAAAGGAGAATTGTTAATCTGATCATGATTGTTTATTTCATTGTATACACCAACAAGACATCTAAAATATTATAATGTTGCATAATGAATATGAAAATTATCCGAGATCTAAAGCATCTCTATTGGTTTTCCATCTACTTTATTATCACTAAAGTCCACACCTATTACACGTTCAAAAAGAAAGCGTTTCTTATTACTATGAAATGCCGGATACTCTTTATTTGTTTGAATTTTATTGCCTGTAAAAACAAGTCCATCCACAGACTTTGCATATAAAATAGGCTGATCGAAGGTATCAAACTGGTTATTCAGTATCCTTATCCCCGAGTGAAAATATTTCTTTTGATTGGTAAGATCGGGGATTTCTGGATAAATGGAGATTATGGCAGAGGTAAACTGGTACATACTGGTCAAGGCATTTACAAACTTATTATCGCGAATAGTAATGTCTCTGCACGATCCTGTTTCATACCAAGTGTAGGTTTTGGCGTACTGAACAGTGCACCTCTTGCTCTGTTGTTGCGAATGGTATTGCCCGTAAAAACAACTGACGGTGTCCATGATAAGTTTTCAATTCCAATATCCTGTTTGGAAGGATCAATTACAGGATCCAGCGCTTTGGTAAATTCAATTTTAAATTCCTTAATCGGATCAGTGCTATTGCGCAATATTGGCTTAATGGCCGCAATAGTATTCTTTGCATTCCATAGTTCCATGGTTTTAGACTGTATGAACTGCACTGTATCCTGTATGTTTCCCCAATCAAAACCATAAGATTGCTCATGCATGTAATTAGCAATTACCGTATGATCATCTAGTTTCTTTGTTATTTTAAGATAGGTTCCGTGGATATTAATTGCGTCGTCCATCATACCCTCGTACAAACCATTTTTAGAGATGATTTCTCCTTTGCATCCCGAAAAATGCGTTGCATCGGCCTGTGTAGTGAAATATCGCGGGTCATTTTTCCCTCTCAGGCAAACGCCAAAACCATCCATATAGATGTTTTCTGTAAGCTGTGCCAAAAGCCCCATTCCCTCTGCATAATGTACCTTTACATTTTCAAAACTGATATTTTTGCCTTTGTGAACAAAAATACCGGGTGCAGGGCGATGCCAGCTCCTCATGGCTATTACCGTTCCGGAAATCAGTTTCTTATTCTTCCAGTGGTACGCTTTGATTTTACCTGGCGAAACCTCACTTACACTCTTGGTACCTACTCTAATATCACCACTATTGAAAATAATATGTTTAGTGCCGTTTTCGAAGGCAATGCCTGATGTTGGCTGCATTTCCCATCCTTCTCCTGTGTTGTAAAAGGTGCTGTCTTTTAATTTATATTTCACCCATGGTGCAGTTTCAAATACAATATTGCCTGCTGTGGTATCA
>NZ_JBFTIZ010000253.1:0-6178 GCF_056395165.1 Pedobacter sp. 10L46_2 | reverse complement strand
GTGTGCAGGTCCGAGTGGCATACCCCACAAAACAGAATGTCAATCTCTACATCTTTAGCCGTTGCCTCCCTCCTGTCAATACTCAATTGTTTTAATGGCGCTTCAGCCGACTGAGTGCCATATGCTTTTACTTCAAACTTTTCCATTATCGTTGTTGGTTTACGTTGTTATATTCTTCGTCTGTTACAGGTTCCAGCCAGGTTACCGGGCCGTTTTCGGTGATATTGCTGATCGCAATATGTGTAAGGCTTTTATCGGCAGTTGCGCCATGCCAGTGCATTACATCAGACGGGATCACTACCACATCGCCTTTACTCAACGATCTGGCAGGTTTTCCTTTTCCTGGTAATACCCTTCGCCATCGGTTATTAGCAAGATCTGCCCTGCAGGGTGTGTATGCCAGTTGTTTCTGCAGCCCGGCTCAAACACCACATCCCCAACCGAATAATGTCCCGTTTCATCTTTCGGGACTAAAATATTAACCCATGCCGTTCCGCTGAAATAATCTGCCGGGGCTTTATCTCCTTTCGGGAAAATGGCTGTTCTGTTTTGTGTTGTTTCCATCTATGATTCTTTAAATAGCTGTGCCTGTTTATTGTTTAACAATTGCAGGCTAACTTTGTGTCTCATCGGGAGCAATTTATTTTTGCTCCATTAATGCTCACACAAAGGTCTAAGCTATTCTCTAATAGATGGGTATACAGATTACTGGATTACTTACCAAAATCACTGATTGGTGAACAAGTGTAAAACAAGTTTACGAACAAGCTTAATTGCAGTGGTTAAGCCAATCAACTAGCCTGTTGATGGCATTTTGAACTGGCTTATTAGATGATAGACTTTGCGCTGCATCAGCACCCCAGATCGCCGTAAAACGTTTCTCCGAAAAACGGTTCAGCTTTTCGCAAACTGTATCGGTTCCACATGCTTCATTGCTATGGATCTGGAAAACTGGTTTTCCTTTGCTGTCAATATTTACACGAGAATAAGCGATCACTTTGCCGCCCTTTTCTGCAATTCCAATGGGTAATCCAAAATCAGAAGTAAGCACCTTACCAGAACCATTTGCATGTTTAACAAGCGCTAAACTATTCTGGTAAAGGTTTATAACCGATTTCAAATCTTCCAAATAAACTTCTCGAAGCTTGATATCCTCTTTTTTTATTTCTGTTGCTCCCATAACGTTAAACTTATTCCACAAAATTATAGAATAAGAATAAAGGGATACAGATACAAAAATGTTATTATTGAGCGATACAGATTTAAAACATACGCCAAAATCTTCTTTTCTCCAGAAAGCGAAACTCAGATTGTGATTGTTAAGAACAACTTTTAGTAAATTTGAATTATGACTACGTTAACAGTAAATATTGACAACAAAAAATCTGAAAAAGCAGTTAAAGCTGTTTTAGAGGCTTTAGGACTAGATTACAGCGTAGCTTCAAATTCAGAAAAAGTTCTACGGCCGTTAAATAAGACCGAACAGAACATTTACAACAATCTAGCACGTTCCTTCGAGCAAATCAAATTGCATCAGGAGGGAAAGATTAAACTTCAAGATGCAAAAGCAGCTATATTGGAGATTGAAGCGGAACTTGATCAATAATGGCATTCGAGATTGTTTTAACCTCCGATTTTAAAAAAGAATTAAAGCAAATAGCAAAAAAAACATAAAGGAATTTTAAGAGACCTAAATGCTTTAATTGAAGAATTAGAAGAGAATCCGATTATAGGAACTGATCTAGGTCAAAATTTGTATAAATAAGATTAGCAATTTCTGGAACAAATAAAGGAAAATCTGGCGGTGCCAGAATCATAACCATGTTTTAATAATTAGTGAGACTGTATATCTTACCGACATTTATTTAAAAAACGAACACGATACGGTTGATGTCTCCTTAATTATTCAACGTCTAAAGAACACCGGTTTGCTCTAAAGCATTCCTGCAATTTTTTTCATTTCTCTTACTTTGTTGCTTTCTCCTCACCCTTCCCCTCCTTTTCCTCAACCCCATCCTTTCCATTATTAAATTCCCTTATCCCCTTGCCTAAACCACTCATCAATTCCGGGATCTTCTTTCCACCAAAAAGCAAAAGAACTACAACCAAAATAACCAGGATCTCTTGTGTGCCCAATGCCGCCAGTAATGTATTATGTAACATGTGTTATAAAATTTATGATATTAACCTGATACAAGAATAACAACCCCAGATTAAAATGGCATTAAAAACAAATCCATGTTGCGTAACTTTACCTATATTATCGCACAATATGAACTGGATCACAAGAGAGCGACCAAAAATAGACAGGATTGCATGCCCATGGCTAATCAAAAACTTCATTGATAAAGACGCTCATTTCTTTTACGTGCCTTTTGATCAGGTTATAGAAAAAGCTGCAGCGTTAAACGCCACACCTTTTGACGTTCCCGGCGTGGAGCTTACACATAAAAACGACCTGTGCACCTTCGATGCGCTTATAAAAAAATACAACCTCGATGACCCTGCCCTCGCCATAATGGCCCCCATTGTTAGAGGTGCAGATACCGACCGCCATAACCTGGCAAGTCAGGCATCCGGCCTATGGGCAATAGCCGCCGGAATGGCTTACAACATTAAAGACGATCAGGAGCTTTTAAAAGCAGGCATAGTAATTTACGACGCCCTGTACACCTGGGCCACACACCTCCAAAATGTAAAGCATACAGAAAGCCCCGTAGAGCAGCTATTAATAGAAGTATACCAGAAGTTCCTTAAAAAAAGCAGTACAGATAAAGTACCGGCATGGGCAAAAGAGCTGAAAACAATTATTCAGGATCAGATAGATACGAATCTTGCTTTAAGCTTAACCGGGATCTCTAACGAATTAAATGTGAATCCCGCATATGTATCCAGAGAGTTCTCCAAATACTTTGATGACCTTTCATTTGGCGAGTACATCAGGAAACTTCGCATAAACAAAGCAATTGCCTACATAGAAACAACCGATTATTCGCTTTCAGAAATTGCTTATCTCACAGGTTTTTCAGATCAAAGCCATTTCACCCGAATTTTCAAACTGGAAACGGGTATTAAACCTTCCCAGTTCAAAAAGAACAGGAAAGTTTAGTTCTTTTTCTGCTGACCAGGTGCGTATGGTTTTGCAGATTTCGATCCCGTACGTTTTTTCGCTTGCCCCGGAGGTACTTTACCACTATTTCCTGCGGTTCTTTGCGTATAGCACGACATTAAAAACATCATACTGCAAATAGTCAATACAAAATATATCTTTTTCATATTCATTTTTAGTCTGTATTGCTAATAACATGCCACAAATAGTAAATTCTGTACCAACAGTTAAATCTGTTCTATTTTAATTTTTCGCGATGCAGTACCATTGTTCATGCAAATTCAAATCAACAAAATACGTTTCGCAATATGCTGTATCTGCAGCCTGTTTATTTCTACAACCACTTCAGCTCAAAACCCGCAACCAACTTATCCAAAATTAGCTGGTTATGTAGGCATTGTTCATCCTATTGTATCCTTCAGTTCCGATGGCACCCATACCAACTTCAAAGACAGTTATATAGTTGGCTTGCCCATAGGCATCAACATTTGGAAAAGCGCTAAAATCGGTTTTTCCAGCGAAATAGTGCCGCTTATAAAGGCCACAAGCGCAAGCAGCAAGGTCAACAATGTGCTGTTTCACCCAGGCATCTTAGTTGCCCTGGGCAATGGATTTACTTTTGCCGGTCGACTCGCTTTTGAAACTTCAGGCCGATATGGCCTTACCCCAGTATTCAACAAAGTTGTAAAGAAAAACAAAGGCAGCAGTTACTTTGTAGCCATTCCCCTTCCTGCACGTTTTGGTAACGATCAATCTTCGTCTTACGGCGTAGGCTTTCAGTTTGGGATCGCATTTTAACAAGGACATGAAAAACAACGCAACATATAAATTAACCGACCTGGTCGTCTACTTTTTAAAGCTTGGCACCTGGGGTTTCGGCGGACCAGTTGCACTAGTTGGCTACATGCAGCGGGATCTGGTTGAGCAAAAAAAATGGATCTCTGAGGAGGAATACAAAGAAGGTCTTGCACTCGCTCAGCTGGCACCTGGGCCTTTGGCCGCGCAGCTGGGTATCTACATGGGTTTTGTTCATTACGGATTACTGGGCGCAACATTAGCAGGACTTGCTTTCGTAATCCCTTCCTTTATTATGGTGGTTATATTGGGTGTTGCTTATAAGCTCTATAGCGGTTTACCCGGCATGCAAGCCGTATTTTATGGGGTAAGCGCCTCGGTAATTGGAATTATCACGGTTAGCGCTTATAAACTGACCATTAAATCTGTAAGTAAACCAAACCTCGAAGCTGTTAAATCAAATTGGCTGCTTTGGGTATTTTACCTGTCCGGTGTGATCATTACTGTGATCATCAAGAGAGAAGATATTTTATTTTTTATCATCTGCGGTGTGGTTTACATGTTGGTTAAAGCGCCACCGCAATGGATTAAACGACCAGCCTCAGCTCCTTCCCTGATTTTACTGAGCGTTGGTTTCTGGCAATATGAGGGTAAAACACTGCAGCAGATTGGCTGGTTTTTCTTAAAAGCCGGTGCGTTTGTATTTGGCAGCGGACTGGCAATTGTTCCTTTTTTACATAGCGGCGTAGTTCAGGAATTTGGATGGCTTAATGAGCAGGAGTTTTTGGATGCTGTGGCTGTAGCAATGATTAGTCCCGGTCCCGTAGTCATTACAGTTGCCTTTATCGGCTATCTGGCAGCGGGTTTTCCTGGCGCTTGTGTGGCGGCATTGGCTACTTTTTTGCCTTGTTACCTTTTTACCGTTGCCCTGGCTCCTTCTTTTAAAAGGATTGCAAAAAATCCCAGTATAAAGGCTTTTGTTGATGGCATCACGGGTGCTGTAATTGGCGCACTGGTAGGTGCAGTGATCATTATAGCTACACGTGCAATTATAGATATACCAACTGCTACCATTGCTCTATTTTCTGCTCTTGCTTTAATTTATATCAAGCAGATCAAAGAACCCCAGTTAATACTACTTGCGGCAATAATTGGTGTGGCTATAAAAGTCTTGTAAAGCCCCGCAAAAGACCTAAATATGAAATAGGAAGAACACAAACACCGATGCACCCATTTTGTACCTCAGAACTTTAAGCGCATTAGAGATCTGCTTTGAAACAGTTTGTTCCGAAATCCCCAGTTGCTCTGCAATTTCCTTATGTGATAAGTTCTCTTCCCTGCTCAGCAGAAAAACTTCCCTCATTTTAGGAGGCACCGTACCGATGTATATAAAAAGGCAGCGAAATTGGTATCCTGTAATATGGTTTCTCGTTTAGTCCATAAGGTTGTAAAAAACTCCTGAATGATATCTTTTGCTTCTTCCTCGTCATTTAATTTCTTAAGTGCAGAATGTACAACAAGCGGTAATACCGCTGATAGATCATGGCATAAGCGGTCTGATCTCCATTCTTTAAAAGTCCGGTTAGCTCCTGATCCGAAAGCGTTCTGTAGCCTGCCATTTGTTAATTATACCTTTACAAATTGTTAACCCTTAGTAACAAATTTGTGTAATATTTTAATAATCACCACTATACAGAAGCAATATTTTTTCGCACTTCAATCACATATTCTAAAATTCATTTACCTTTACCATGCTATTTATTATGGAAATACTGATTGTAGAAGATGAACCAAGAGTTGCCAGCCTGATTAAAAGAGGGCTAGAAGAGCAGGATTTTAAAGTTACCCTCGCATTTGATGGTGAGATGGGAAAAAAACTAGCCCTATCTAAAACCTACGACCTCATTATCATGGACATCATCCTTCCCAAAATAAACGGACTCGATCTCTGTAAGGAAATAAGAGCTGCCCACCCCCATCTTCCAATAATAATGTTAACCGCTTTAGGCACTACCGACGATAAGGTTGACGGATTTGATGCCGGTGCCGACGATTATCTGGTAAAACCGTTTGAGCTCCGAGAACTTCATGTACGCATTCGTGCGCTGCTTAAAAGGAACAACAACAGCCTGGCAAAACAAAGCACTTTATTAAAATATGCCGACCTGGAATTAAACAACCAGACAATGACTGTAACAAGATCCGGAACCGAGATTGCGCTTACCCCAAAAGAGCTAAAATTGCTCGAATACATGATGCAAAACGCAGAAAGAG
>NZ_JBFTIZ010000252.1:0-8840 GCF_056395165.1 Pedobacter sp. 10L46_2 | reverse complement strand
GCTTCCTGTCGTCCTTGTTCAAATTTTCGCTTGCCGGCCCCAGATTCAAAGTTTTTAATATTGCTCAAAATTAAAGGGACAAGTATAGTAGGGTTTTCGCTCCAACGGGTTTTGGTAATATCGATCTCACCGGCACATCGCATACCATATTTATCGAGATATGCGTCAACAGCGTGACGGGCGTCTTGTCCACCGTTAAACTTAGCAAGTTCGTCCAGATAATCATCTGCTTTTACCTGTTGCAAGTATTCAATTATTTCCGGATAAGGGCGGATTACATCCGCTACATCCAATAGTGCCAAACCCATCTCCGAAGTAATATTGTTTGATACGGATTGAGAAAGTATGTCTGCCACATTTTTTTCACCTAGCCATTCGCTCATCTTTTCATTGAGCCACGATGAAGCATTCATTGCAGCTATGATCACACCCATATGTTGTGCCTCAAATATTGTCTTCTTTGATTGCTGGATATCTTCCAGAATAAAATCAAACACATCCGTTCCTGATTTCGTTTGGATGTTTTGTTTTAGCGCTTCTACCGATGTCTCATTGTGTTTAATCAAGTCAACAACGATTGCCGGGTCGTTTCCCACTTGCGCCAAAATATCCGTGGACGATATACCCTTAGTACTTTTAACCGGCATAGGTGCTTTTTCATCATTTGGTAACGATTTTATAAAATCTCGCCGCTCTGCAATGGTCAGAAGCGCCTCTTTTATGAGCGGATCATGTTGCCCCATCGCCTCTAATAAATTTTCCCTGCCAGCAGGTGTAGCCAGAGTATCTGCAACATCAACAAACAGCCTTCCTCCAGCTTTGAACATGGGTCTGGCAGCTCTTAACTGCCATAGCGACAATCCCAGTGGTTTCATAGGGTCAGTCATCATTTGCTGATGACCAACAGATATATAAACATGGTTCTCCTGATCATCCGCTTCGGGGATCGGGTAAAAGGTAGTAATGGGCCGGCTCTGCACAATATAAAACGTATCATCCGCCAAACACCACTCRATGTCTTGTGGGTTACCGAAATGCGCTTCGATCTTTCTACCCATGCGTTCCAACTGTAAAATCTGCTCATCCGTTAGCGCCTGGGCATTCTGCTGATCCGGCCCGATTTCCTGCTCCTTCGTGCCTCCCTCTTTTAAAGCATAAATAGCCAGTTTCTTATTGGATATCTTCCTATCGATAATATTGCGCTCAGAAACTTTATAATTATCTGCATTCACAATTCCGGAAACCAATGCCTCGCCCAATCCAAAACTGGCCTCAATAGATACTATTTTTCTGTTTGAGGTAACCGGATCTGCTGTAAACATAATTCCTGCCACATCCGGGGAAACCATTTTCTGAACAACAACCGACAGGTGGACCTTCCTGTGATCAAATCCGTTCTGCAAACGATAAGTTACAGCCCTATCTGTAAACAGTGACGCCCAGCATTTGCTGATGTATTTTAAGACTGCCTCTTTACCAATAATATTCAGATAAGTGTCCTGCTGCCCGGCAAATGATGCAGAAGGCAGATCTTCCGCCGTTGCACTAGATCGTACAGCAAACGCATCCTTTTCATCAAACTTTGTGAGAAATCCTACAATCTCTTTCTCCATATCTTCAGAAATGGATATTCCTTCGATAACCTTACGTATTTTGTTGCTAAGCTCCCTGATTTTAACTCGCTCTTCTACCTTAATATCACTTAATTCATCCAGCAAACTGTTAAACTTCTGATTATTTTCAGTTATTCTTTTATACGCTTCAGTGGTCACGCAAAAACCTTCCGGCACCCTTATTCCTTTGATTCCAACGAGTTCTCCCAGATTGGCGCCCTTCCCTCCTACAGTCATAAAACTTGATCTGTCGATGTACTGAAAACCAATTACATTTGTGTCCGTTTTTCCTGGCTTTTTTGCTGAGTTGAGTTTGTTATCCGGTATCATACTGATGGCTTTTAGAGATGTGCAAAGCCAAAAATATAAGTTATAACGTATCAAAATGCCGTTTTTCAACTATATTTTTTCAAGCGCAATAATGAGAAAAGTATCAACGTTATCTATACAAACAGAGCATAATAGCAACCATACGGGGTTCTACTTTAAATCGACTCCAGCTTACTTTTTCCCAGATTTATTTTCCAAAAACTCCCATTCCAGCAAATGAGAAACTTGATGCTCTTTCTTAACGATCTCGTCAAAACGCTTGGTTAATTCAGGATGTTCTGAAGCAATATCTGTTGTTTCGTTCCGATCTGTTTTCAGGTTAAAGATCTGCCATGGATTATTTAAATTCTTGCGAAGATTTACTTTTACACCTTTCCAATCCCCCATCCTTATTGCCAGTTGTCCTCCCTTTTCAGGGTATTCCCAATAGATATAATCGCGCTGCTTCTGCTCTTTATTTTTTCCCAACAATGTTGGCAGTAAAGATATACCATCTGTATTATTCGGTTTTGTACCCGTTATCGCGGCAAAAGTAGCCATCATGTCGAACTGTGCAGATACAAAATCACTGGTCGTATTTGCAGGTATCTTACCAGGCCACCTGGCAATAAATGGTTCTCTGATCCCTCCTTCATATACATCCATCTTTAATCCACGCAAGCCATCGACACTGTTAAAGAACTTAGCATTTACCCCACCATTGAATGTGGCTCCGTTATCGCTTGAAAACATAATGATCGTATTGTCGTCTAGCCCTAGCTTTTTAATTTCGGCCATAATAATCCCAACCTGATCATCCAGATAAGTGATCATAGCAGCATAGGTTGAATATGGGTACTTAGTTGGTGCGTATCCCTGTTGTCCGTAGTAAGGATACTCATTGAACTGCCCTATATACTTTTTAACATATTCATCAGGTGCTTGTAACGAAACATGTGGAATAGTATAAG
Source organism: Pedobacter sp. 10L46_2 (assembly GCF_056395165.1). NCBI lineage: Bacteria > Pseudomonadati > Bacteroidota > Sphingobacteriia > Sphingobacteriales > Sphingobacteriaceae > Pedobacter > Pedobacter sp. 10L46_2. The sequence goes on along the minus strand of NZ_JBFTIZ010000252.1, from coordinate 5,947 downwards.
GCATGTATAAGAAAAACGGCTTCGATTTTTGCTCATTAATAAAACGAACAGCCTTTTTAGTCATTATGTCTGGCGAATACACTTTGCCTTTGTAATAATCAAAATCCTTATCGGTCGCTTTTGTAGAATCGAGACCTTTATGGACGTACATATAAGGATTATCAAGCATAACCTTCTCATCATTTTCCCAAAGGTGAGAGGGATAAAAATTATGGGATTGCTTTTGGTCCAGGTATCCATAATAATAATCAAATCCTTGCTTTAAGGGTGACCCTGTTGTGTTGTTCATTCCTAAACCCCACTTGCCGGTTAGAGCTGTGACATAACCAGCTTCCTTTAACATTTTCGGAATCGTAAATGTTCCTTCGGGCAATGGCATCTGCCCGGCTTCCAAGCTATCTGGGAAACCGCCCATTTCATAGTTACCACGGATGTAAGAATGGCCACCGTGTTTGCCAGTCATTAGCATGCAACGGGCGGGAGCACAAACTGGTGTACTGGTATAATGTTGAGTGAATTTCATCCCCTCTTTGGCCAGTTTATCCAAATTAGGAGTCTTAATCTTTTTCTGTCCGTATGGGCCAATCTCAGCGTAACCCAAATCATCCGCGTAGATGTAAATGATATTTGGTTTCTTTTGTTGTGCCTTTCCCTGCGAAAAGACGAGTTCAGGAAATAGCAACAGTAGTGCAACTACAATGTGTTTTATCTTGACAATGTTCATCCTCTAAATACTTTAATAGCTAAAGTAATAAATAATGAAGATGACCAGGTCAAGAAAAGTCAATAGGAGTTTCTTATTAAGGGGTGCCAAAGAAATATTGGCACCCTTTTTTGATGTACACTACTTGCTACAAGACATCTCTTGTGGCATTTTTAATTCTAACCGTTACCTCGTAAGTTCCCTCCTGATAGATTCGGAAAGTAAATCGCGGATTAATGCTATAGCCTCGGTCTGGAGTTGGAGTAAGACCTGGGTCGAGTTTGGCAAAGTTGCCTGGAATTCTGTAATAAATGGTATAACCCTGTCCAGGAGGGCCCGCAACAAGCGGGAATGGAACTACTTCAAAGTTACAGGCCATTGTAGAATCTGTTAATACGAGGGGATGGAACCTGGCAAAAGTATCAAAGCTATTCCTGTCTCCACGTTTGATGAACTCATTTTTCTTTGGATTAAATGGAGTGCCGTTTTTATCTACTATTTTTAGAATAATCAATGTACCTTCGTTGGAAGTCTTTTTAATCTTAACTTCTGGCTCTCCAATATCCCCAGACGCGCTGGATCCATCCTTAAACCACGCACCGCCCCCTGCAGATTGCTCCGCTACGGGCCCATCATATAAAGAAAACTGGCCAATGTTTTTAAAATCCTTTGAACCATTCTCATTGGTTGCCCGAATATCAAATTCATAGGTCCCAACAGCCACATTTGCGGTTGTTCCATAAAAAGTAAATGCTCCGGTATGTGTATTAAATTCAACCGGCGGTGCGTTTAATAATTGCCTGTGCTTATTTAGCAATTCAACAGTTGTATCCCTATTCACATCAAACTGAGAGATAAAAATATACCGCTCGTAGTTTGTATATAATAGTTCTGCATGTTTTTTTGTAACCGCATCACGAATATCTAACAATTCATAAGTTACCGGTGCACTGGAGCCATCATTGTCTACCGGCTTAGTTTGAACTGTTATGCCTTTTTGAATTTTTATTGGGCTATCCCGGTATCTGATCTGATTGCTGAGAAAACCGTTTTCGACTTTTTTACAAGAGAATATGATCCCCATCGCTACAAAGCCAAATGTTATAAGTTTTATATATCTTTTCATATTATTAGCTTAAAATCATTAATTCTTGATATCACCGAAAAAAGTAAACGTGTGGTTGTTATTTACCACATGTATCACACCGGTGTTGGTAATAATCCCTGAGGTTTGCACACGTGCCTGCAGCAATTGTTCAGGATCAACCAATGGGAGTTGTGTAGAGTCAGTAGGAATGGTACCCGTTCCATCCTCCTTTTTAACTATTTTAGTGAGGTAAACATATTTTGGTTTAACTGGGAAGATGTTAGGGTCGGTATAATCTGTTGTTGGAATGGCCTGAATTAACCTGAATTCCCCATCGTTAGATTTCCTTAATTTCCCCACTTCACTTAGTGCCTCTACGGGGAGTCTGTCTTTAAACAAGTAAGCCCTCAAAGAATCCTTCAGCTCTGGGAGCTTTAAAGAATCGAATGTAAAAACAAGGTTCTCATCATTTAATTTAATACGCAGATGTGCCTGTTTTTCTTTAACATAATTACTTATAGCGTAATTAGTTAAAGCAAAAACCGTCCCACTGGCATTTACTTCATCTTTTAGACCCATCCGATCTACCATGATGATGAGCGTATCAAACAGCTTTTTGGTTTTTAGATAATCGTATGTGGTCATATCAACCTTAGGGTTGTAAAGACTACCACCGATCACATAATCTTTCTTGCAAGAGTAAACAGTAACCACTGTGACTATTGCAATGCATATCATAATTAATTTTTTCATATCTGATTCATTTAATGATTAAAGCCTTCCTTGCCAGTATGGCGTTTGTGTTAACGTAAAGTCGTCTTTGAACATTCCAGGATCTATTGGCCATAACCAGCCACCTTCAGGAGTGCCATTCATGAACTGGTCTTTAAAGCGTTCGTTATAGGTAGGAAGTGTTTTGGTTCTTACCATATCGTAGTAAGACTGGCCTTCGAAATATAGTTCACGAAGCCTTTCTTCTAGGATTGTTGTGCCCAAAGCTGTGCCTCCCCCGACATACTCAGCAACCTTAGCTCTTTTTCTGATGGCATTGAGCAGTATAACCGCCTCTCCATCACGACCCAATTTGTTCAACGCTTCTGCTCGTAGCAAATAAATATCTGCCAAACGGAATATGATCAGGTTATTGGATAGCCTCGGATCATTTTTTGCCGAACCATCGGCGTAGGTTACATTAGAGAATTTAATGGTCTGACCCTCTGACGACTGCGCCTGGAAGAAGAAAGTTCTATACCTGATATCAGTAGTATCTTTATAGATTTTATTGATGTAAGAGGTATTTACAGGCCATTGAATATCTGCCTTGTTGGCTACATAAGGTCTTCTTAGAGTTGGGGCCCTCCATTCTTAATTACATCATCCGAAGCGATTTCGCTCCCTGCATAATCTCCTGTCCAGGCTTTTATGTGTGCTTCCAAAGCAAGTGCACTTCCCTTATTTGCCCTTACAGCTCTTTGATTTTCATCACTGTAACCAAAAACAAGATTAGCTTTGGCAAGTTCAAGATCCTTGATGCATTGAGCAAGCACTTCGGCCCCAGGTGTACGAGGAATATTTTTTGCCTGATTAATATCAAGATCAGGTTCAAGTCTTAACGGAACATCGCCCCATATTCTGCTCATGTAGAAATAAGTGAAAGCACGAAGAAAATAAGCTTCTCCTATGATACGTTTCTTATCATCCTGATTGGTAAATTTCTCGATAGCGATACCTGGAACCTTGTTAATTATCAAATTTACCTGCTGTAACAGTTGATAATAAGATTGCCAGTTCCAGTTCCCGGAACCTACGTTTAAACCAGTAAATTCTCCATTTGAAATGTTATAATTTTGATTGTCCCTATCAGATCTGATGCTAAATTCACCTGAAGGCGCATCACCATACACATGCCACGAATAATTGTTTAGCAATACCCTTCTTAGAGAAGAGTATGCTCCGGAAATGGCACTATTTGCATCTTGTCCATTAGTAAAATAAGCTCCGGTAAAGGTCGAATTATGGGGTTCGAGGTCCAGAATTCTTTTGCAAGCAACAGAGCTGATGACTAGTATTAAAAGCAAAAGCCCTGTAATATGTTTTTTGAAATGTATTTTCATGATTTCATATTTAATAAATGATAAAACTATTAAAGCCCTATTTCCAGACCTATCGTATACTTTTTAGGTATGGCGTAACCGCTGCCGTTGTAAATACCAAAGGCATCAACCTGCTCAGCATCCGGTAAATTGGCCGATTGAAAAATATGAAGGTTATCTGCCATAGCATACACCCTTAGCCTGCTTAATGATAGTCTTTGTAATACTTTTGGCTTAAATGCGTAGGCTAAAGTGGCCGTTTTTATACGGATATAAGATCCGTTTTCAACCCATCGAGAGCTTACTGCAGCGTATTTGTAACGCGTGCCAGAGAATGAACTTAAAGAAGGATAATTTGCATTGTCTCCCGGATTCCGCCAGTAATTAATGCCATTTAAATATGGAAATGCATTGTTGCTTAATGCGTGCAAAGGATCAGGATCACCATCATCTGTTGGTACTAAATGCGAGAGCTTTCCTACCAGGTAATCGTTATAGATATCTCGTCCTAACGTAAATGTCGCAAATACGGAAAGGCTAAAATTCTTATAGCTGAAGGTATTTACCATACCTCCTGTCATTTTTGGATTTGGATTCCCGGCAGGTACATAATCTGTAGCGTCAAGAATTCCGTCTCCGTTCTGATCCTTCCATATTGGATCTCCACCTTTAAAAGGATATCCATAAAAGCTCAGCACACTTCCGTCGATGGGATTTACAGGAACATCTCCATCAGTGGCATATATGCCTGTTTGCTCAAATACATTATACTGATTGATAGACTGCCCTTGTCGCAAAAGGAATTTATCTAAATAGATATCCCGGCCACCATTTGGCAGCGATGTGATCAGATTTTTATTGAAAGCAAAGTTGAAATTGGTTTCCCACTGAAATGCTTTTGATGGATTGAAATAATGAGCAATGAATTGAGTTTCGATACCACTATTTCTTGTACCAATGGCATTTGAAGTTATAGTTGAGTAACCTGTAGTAATAGGGAGTGCAAGTGTAAATATTCCCTCGGTCGTATTTCTGACATAAGCATCGGCCACAAAATTAAATCGGCCATTTAAAAAAGTCAGGTCTACACCAATATTCGCTTGTTTTGAATGCTCCCAGGTAAGTTCACTGTTTGACAAACCTCCTGAAAAGTTTGGAGACACTGAAGGAACTCCATTATACGTATTCGATTCGTTTTGACCTGTTGATGGGTTTGAGCTACCCGGGAAACTGCCCGCCCCAACGTTATAGGTATTGAACGATAGGTAACTATCGCCACCATCCGGTTGTCTGCCTGTGATACCATAGCTACCACGAATTTTAAATAAGGTTAACCAGGAGCTGGCACCTTTCATAAAAGGTTCATCACTAACGATCCATCCAGCGGAGAATGATGGAAAGAAACCTACCCGGTTACCTTTACCAAATTTTGATGATGCATCGGCATTTATTACGCCCGAGAACAGATATCGCCCCTTAAAATCATAGTTAGCTCTGAAAAAGGCAGTTTGGATACCGCTTTCGATCAAATCTGAATAGGCATAAGAACCCATTTTATTGATCACTTTTACTACACTAATCTGATCGTTAGGTATACCATCAGCCTCGGCATATGTTGCCCTGTATTGATGGAACTCTGTATTCTGTCCGGCAAGTAAATTTAAATGATGGGTATCATTAATAGTGGTCGAAAACTGAATGGTATTGCTCATCAAATAGTTTGCAGAATTGTCTACAAAGCTCGTTGCATACCCTGTTCCACTTCTGCGAACTGTTCCTGGTGTGAAAGTATCCTTTCTGCTATTTGCAGTTTCATAAGATATGATGGTGTTAAATAACCATTTGTCAGAGATTTTCCAATCGATGGTCGGACTTATGCTTAAGCTGTTATTGGTATTGGCATCTGTTTGGATATTTGTATTTCCAAAGATGAAATCTCTATTTGCATCAGGGAGAAAAAGATTTGAAGATGGCAGTGGACTGCTTGCATAGTATCCTCCATTAAAAGGGCTGTTACCTCCGCTTAAATCACTAACAGATCTTGGTCTGTCGAGACGGTTATAG
>NZ_JBFTIZ010000251.1:0-13194 GCF_056395165.1 Pedobacter sp. 10L46_2 | reverse complement strand
CTTCTCCATTGCCCGCTTACGGTCTTTTACATCAATTGGTTTCATCAAATAATCAACACTATAAAACTTAAATGCCTGCAATGCAAAACTGTCGTACGCCGTTGTAAAAATAATAGGGATTTGAACATCCCTCCTTTCAAAAAGTTCAAAGCAATTACCATCCGATAATTGTATATCCATAAATATCAGATCAGCAGTATTAGCCTGATCATCCAGCCATTTAACACCGTCTTCAACAGACTCAATAATAGCCACCACATCAATCACGGGCAAACATTTTTGCAGAAGTTGAATCAACCTTTCGGCATTATGCCTCTCATCCTCAAATATTATAATCTTCATAACTATGTATTATTGGTACGCGTACTGTAAATGTATTATCTGTTTCGGTTATGGTAATTCTTTTATCACTTGTTAGCTCGTACCTTTTACTGATATTATCCAAACCAACACCAATAGAATTCTGGACACTTGCACGTTTTCTCAGATCGTTTGCAATAATAAGATACTCACCTTCGTCTTTTATACAAATACGTAGCGGGTCATTGGCCGAAAAGCGATTATGTTTTACTGCATTTTCGACCAGCATTTGCAAAGTTGCCGGCGGTACCATACCTGTACATTTTACCTCTTCACTAATGTTTATATGGAATTCTATGCTGCTCTGATGCCTTATCCTGATCAGGAAAGAATAAGATTCTAAAAATTCCAGTTCTGTTTTAATGGTTACCAGATTTTCAAATTTCTTATCCAGTATATACCTAATAAAGAACCACACCATTGTAAGCAAGTATTAAAAGGTAGAAAATGAAAGTACCAAAATTCAAATCATAGCTAAAAGCCACAAAATGATTCCAGGCTTCATATTGCTTAAATAATACAATATCGAATACAGAATAGCATAACCCAAACAAATAAGCTACAAGCAGACCATATAACAAAAGGCTAATGCATAAAAGCAACAGCTTAGACGAAACACTTTTATTAAAAATATTCCTATCTATATATTTCGATAGCCTGGCTGCTCCCTCCCATGAAAATAAGCCGAAAATGATATACAGCAAACTAAAAGCCTGCCCTCTTAATAAGAATGAACCAACTTCGTGCGGAAACGTAAGGTCAAAAGATTTAAATATCAGGCTAAAAACATACAGCACCAATACCCTTAAACCGTATTTAAAATATTTATTCTGAAAAATCTGTTCAACTTTGGCCGGATTCATCCTTATCAGCATTATTAAAAAACCAATCAACATAGTAGTAAGCTCAACAGTAATTATTTTCTTTGAACCATGTTAATGCACTACCTATAGCCTTATCTATCGGGGTGTATTTTACCAGTAGTTCCCGTTCAGATTTTTTGCCCGAATAGTAGTTATATAAACACAGCATATAGGCCGAAGAATACGTCAGCTTACCCGATGTTTTGCTAAATACTCCAACCAATGTACCCATTATTCCTATCATTTTTAAAACGAATTGAGGTATGCGTACCATGGCAGGATCCTGTCCAGCTACCTCATTCAGTAATTTAAAGAACTCTTTATAAGTTAAATTCTCCCCAGCCAGCAAGTAACAATCACCTATTTTACCTATCTCCAATGCATTAGCAATACCTGCGCATACATCATTAATGTGTACAAAATTTTTACCCCCTGGCGGATAAAAAACCAACCGTTTGTTTATACCATGCAGTATGATTTTACCAGAACTGGGTTTTACGTCAAATTGCCCGATCATAAATGTTGGGTTTACAATTATTGCCTGAAGGTTTTTACGTTCAACCTGTTCCAAAACATATTGCTGAGCAATGTATTTACTGTTGATATACCCTGAATTTACATGTAACAGTGTAAAGGAGTTCAATTCATTAGCCGGCTTAATTTTATTACCTGGCCCTATAGTGTTTGCAGTACTAATGTGGATTAGCTTTTTCACATTATGTTCCAGGCAAGCATTAACTACATTTATAGTGCCTCTAACATTAATTAATTCGTACTCTTTAAAAGTTACGGCCCATTGTTGGGTTATAGACGCCGTATGCACTACATAATCGCAGCCCTTTACAGCCATAGATACTTCATCCTGGTTACTGATATCACCATGATAGATTTCGCATGGCACATCAGAAATTACATTAGCATCCGAGGTACCTCTCATCATCAGCTTAACCTCATAACCTCGCCTGAACAATTCACGAGCGACATTTGAGCCTAAAAAGCCATTACCACCGGTTATTAAAACTTTCATTATTCTTTTGGATATTATTTAATTGCAATTTCTTTTTTGACTGCGCGCGATACGATTCTAAGTTTCATCTCCATAGGTAAAATCCCCATTAGCCTATGATTTATCTTATTCCATAAACCCGGAATTATTACCGCTTTTTTAAGTATGGTTTGTTTTAGCGCAATACGAACAATCTCGGCTGTAGTTAACAAACCAATCCGTCCTTTTGAACCCTGCCCCATTATCCTTATGGACACCCCTGAATTTGTCATTATCGGCCCCGGATAAACCACACTAACCGACAAATTGGTGTCGTGCAGTTCCTCTCTTAACCCCAATGAAAATGAAGAAATAAACGCTTTTGAGGCTGGATATACAGTTTTATAAGCTATTGGCGTAAAAGCAGCCATACTAGAGATATTCATGATATGGCTTTTCTGTTGTTTTAACAAATGAGGCAATAGCATTTGAGTGATAGAAACCATACTTCTGATGTTAACCTGCAAAATTCTATCCATAGCTTCTAAGGAGCTTTCTGTTATAGAAGCCGTACCACCAATGCCCGCGTTATTAATTAAAAAGTCGACCTCAAAATTTTCTATAATGTAATTCAACCTTTCTATGAGCAATATACTATCGGTTATATCAAATTCAAACACTTTAGCCTCTATTTGATATTCAAGCGCGAGGTTTTCGGCAATCGAGGTCATATTGCTTCCAGGAAGGGCAACCATAATAATATTCATTCCCACAGCCGCACACTGAATAGAAAACTCTTTTCCTAACCCTGAACTGGCACCGGTAATTAATGTATATCTAATGTTTTTCATAGGTGTGTTTTTTATTTATTATGCAGTCAAAACTTCTAATAAATTGTTTAATGTTTACGCATAAAAATTCCTGCTCTATATAATTATTAAGCCCTATGTACTCCTGCTCATTTGCAGGCGAGATCGTTTTTCCGATAATATATTCAAGGAGAAGCATATTGATTTCGTCCAGCTCATCCGTTACCACATAGCCAGATAATAGCCTTAACAACCGGCTAATCATTAGCAATTCTGTCCATGAACTTTCAAAGCCCTCAGAAACAGTCAGATTTTTATGAATTGCTTTTTCAATATTTTCTAAAAAATCTACCAGTAGATTAGAAACGCTGGTATCATTGAGTTCATAATCAACTATTACCACTGTTATTCTACGCACAGTTTTGTGCAATGAAATCAAATCCGAAGTATCGCCAAGTATCCTGACACTTACTCTATTTTCAAAAAGACATCCTGTTAACATATCACTATTAGCTTATTTCTTATACAAAGCTGTAGATCTGTTAATCAGGAAAAGACAAATAGTTGATGAAGCGTAGATATTTCGGTTTGAATTGTACTTATTTACTGCCGAGCCAAATTAAGCTGTTAAGAACCAGTTTATTTTGAACTTCGTTATCAAACGTAAATGATAAATCCTTGTTATGAGGTGTATGTTCATAATCAATATCGTTATGCCCCATATTCATATATACCATTTTATAGTTCTTATTTGTCCACGCTACAGGATAATAACCACTATGCCATATCTCGTAAGGTTTAGGCCCTGTACCCAGAGGAAAGCTGCTGCTGTCAATTGACAATAGTATTTTAATATTTGGGTTCTTTGTAAGGTCATTTGTCCATTTATACCACTCATTTGGGGCTGAGTTGAATGTATCAGGTAAGTTTTTTGTGGTAGGATGCTTTTTATCTTCGACCCGAAGAACAGCTGACGTTGGTCGCCAGGTATTGCTTCCATAAGATCCGGAGCCTAGAAATTCATTATGGTACCAATCCCAGTTTTGTGGAAAGTCTGACGGAGTTAATGCAAAGGCCGAAAAGTGAAAGCCCATCCACGCCCCTCCGTGTTTCATATAATTTTCAAATGCTTGTCGCTCCGCTGGTTTATCAGGCCGTGTATCTAAAAAAATAACCACCTGATATTTTGAAAGAAAGCTTGCATTAAGATTGTCCCAGTTATTGGTTGAATCATAAGTGAAATTACGCTCCTCTGCCATTCTTGGGAACCATTTATTGGCTTCATGAACAAAGCTTATGTGAGCCTGATCATTTTTACCGGTATAAAATGCAATTACTTTAAATTTACGATGCTTGTTTTGAGCATTAGCTGCCAAAAAAAGAAAACAAAACATGCTACATATTAGCACGTATTTTAACAAGACTTGGGTAAGTAAAAAGGAATGTATTCGATTCACAGTCTGGAGGCGTTTGTTCTTACCTTAATTGAAAAGAACTTAGCTTGTAAATCCAAATTACTAATTTTAATTACAAATAACTATTAGCGGATTATATCCCTAATTGCTTTCTTCTATTTTCTCGAAGAACTGTTTTAATTCATCGAAAAATATTAGTGTTTTAAGTCGCTCTTCAGTTTCAACCTGAACAGCTGCATGACCTGCCCATCCACTGTACAACTTATCTAGCATCTCATGTATTTCTTCAAAAGAATGTTCACTCAAAAACTCTTTTGTAGTCATTTGTAATTTTTCTGATTCTGTAATTTCTAAAGACATTATATAGCTCCTCCTAATAATTTACTGATCCCAATTGTAACTTATTCGTTGTAATAACGTAAAAAAAAAGAGAAATGGTATAGCTAAATGTCATTTGATTGAAATTTAACTATTAGCCCAAAATGGCTGTTATCTAAAAGCAAAAATTTAAATCATCTGTAAACCATGATGTTAAAGTACTAATTCCAGTATAAGATAAATTCTTGTTGACAGGGCAATGCTAGGGCTATTCCCCTATTAAGTCCCTAGCAACGCCCTACAAAAACATCCCAAACCACCTAATAGTTAACCACTTAAAGCAATATTATATTTATCTATATTTAACTCTGGGATATTTCCAAGCGTCCCTGCAACTAAACTTTAATCAGATATAAAAAAATGGGTAAACTTAAAAATGGCATCCTTGGGGGTGTATCGGAAAAAGTAGGTGCCGTAACATGCTATGACCTTAATGGCCAATAAATTATAAGGTCCAACGGAGAAACAACAATCCACCAACAATCAAACAACTTAACAATCGCCAGCAAATGAAAGTCATAAATGAGTTCTTTTCTGGAATGAAACAACTTCTTAAAACAGGTTTTGGCCCTGAAGCCAGGGGCACGACTAAAAATTATCAGAATCTGGCTATTGAATATAACAAACCAAATGCTTTAAAGGGTTATCTTCCTGATGTGGAAATCGACTATTCAAAATCATAATTAGCACAGAAGATCTATCACTGGCATTTAACCCTACAGTGGAAATGGTAGCTGAAGGATTAAAATTTAATTGGGATGTACAACATAACATCCCGCAGGAAAACTCTGATCGTGTAATGCTTTTGGCTTATGCCCCAAACAGTAAGGAAATGAGCTTTAATAATAGTGGTGCACAAAGAATAAAAGGATGCGATATCTTAAAAGTCATACCGTAAATGAGAAATGAACCGCTTGGGGTACTTTGTATCTGATGATAGGCTAAGTGCCTCGAACAGCCAATATTTGGGTTCGATAACGGCATTATAGTGCATAATTCATTGTTTAAACAAAAAAGGCTCCTAAATTGGGAGCCTTTTTTGTTTATGATTATAATTCTTAGTTAAACAAATATCTAACTCCAATTTGTCCTTGCCATCTTGAATCGAAAGATTCAGTAGACGTATTACCAGGAGTTGTAGGAGAGAAATTAAATCCTTTAAGGCCTGAGTTATACGAAATCAACTGATAAGCCTGGTTGCCATAGCTGTATTGACGACCCCATTTCTTATTCAATAAGTTGGTGAAGTTAAATACATCAAACGATAATTGTAAGCGGTTTTTAGTTGACCCAATCATGGTACCTATATCTTGCATTACGCGAAGATCTACCTGGTGTTGCCAAGGTAAACGAGCACCATTTCTTTTTGCATACTGGCCTCTTATTGTTTTAAGGTATGAATCGTTATTGATGTAGGTATTTAATGCATCCCATTGCTCTTGTGGAGTATAGGTTTTAACAACAACACCTTTTGCATCTTTGATTTCAAGTTTCACCATATTGATATCGTTCATTGTTCTTGGAACAAACAATAAATCATTACCAAAAGCACCATCACCATTTAAATCACCATTATACAAGTAGGTAAAAGGAACGCCTGAACTACCCGCATAGAATACTGAGAAAGTAGTTCCACTTGATTTTTGACGACCATAGTTAACAGCGTACGATAAGCTACCTAAAATTCTATGACGGATGTCTTGGTTTGAATAAACAAGATCAGGATTATTAGCGTCATTAACGATCTGAACAAACTCCCAGTTAGACTGAGCAGTACTGCTAGCACCAGAGTTTACATCTTTAGATTCGCCATAGTTATAAGCTACAGTTGCGAATAAACCGTTAGAAAAGTTTTTCTTTAACTCAGCAGTCAGACTGTAAGAATAGCCTCTACTGGTATTATCTAAAAGATAAGCACCTGTGTAGGTTGGATTTACTCTATTTGAGTAAGCAGGACGCAAGTCATTTCCATTGCTCAAGGCTGGATCTATAGTAGTCCCTTTTGCTTTAACATTTAAATCTTTATAAAGAATGTTGTTCACAGTTTTAGAGTAAATAGCCTCTAWAGTACCTAACATACCTCCAGGCAATTTAAAATCAGCGTATTTCCAGCCGACCCAACTGTAGATTGTTTGTTTGGATCAGGCTCAAAACCAGCATTATTAGCAGCAGCTCCTGATAATGCAATAGATTTATAATCTAAACCAGTATTTCCATATTGGTTAGAGAACCATACAAATGGAGCACGCCCCGTAAATAATCCACTACCACCACGTATTTGAATTGTTCTGTCACCAGTTGCATCCCAGTTAAATCCGATACGAGGAGAAACTAAAATTTGTCCACTTGGTAAATTACTTGTTCCATAACCTGGGAATGCGGCAGAAACTGCTGGATTATCAGCGGGTTTATCAAAGAATAAAGGAACATCTAATCTTAAACCCGCAGTCAATCTGAAGGTAGGATCTACTTGGATTTCGTCCTGGAAGTAAAATCCTAATTGAGCTGCTTTAAATGCAGCAGCAGGAACAGTACCCGCAATCGCAGGATAAGTAACATCTATATTGTTCGGCTTATCATTGTAGAAATTGTCAAGATTACTGAAACGATAACGACCTCTGTAGTTATTTACGAACAAGTTGCTGAATTTGAAAAACTCGTTGTGCGTACCTAAAGTAAAAGTATGGTTACCAGCTAATAATTTCAAGTTATCCGTAAATTCAATCACATCCTGATCAAGTGAGTTAGCTGTAGAGCTTCTTTCTGAACCGAACTGAAGTGTGCTTCCTGCTTGTCCGCCCCAGTTCTGAATTTCTACCTGAGGGAATAAAGCACCATTTGTAGCACGTGAATCTCTGATTCTTGAGTAACCCACAATAAGATTATTTGATAGGCTTGAATTTATTTGAGACCTTAACTCCAATACACTGATGTTTTGAGTATTGGCAAACTTATATCCATTGTTTCCTAACCGGAAGAAAGAAGGGCTTCTGCTAAGGTTGTCATCAGATGCTTTAATATAATTGTGACGCAAAGTCAATTGGTTTTTGCTGTTGATATTCCAATCTAAGCGCGCAAAAATCTTATCACTTTTAGTTTCCTGATCAATTTTATCAAAGCTACCAATATCATAGCCATAAGTTTTTTTAACAAAATCAGCTAATGTATTGGCATCAGTTGCTGAAAGCATAGCATTTGCATCACCAACATTAAATGATGTAGGAACTTTATCTCTGGTTTGCTCAGCGTTTACAAAGAAGAATAATTTATTCTTAACAATTGGAGCACCTAAACGGAAACCGTATTGAGTTCTGTAAAAGTCGTTTGCTTTCTCGCCTGCAAAGTTTTTACCTACTAGTTTCTGGTTTCTACCAAAAAAGTAAGCTGATCCTTCTACATTGTTTGTTCCTGAACGGGTAATGGCATTAATGCCACCACCTGTAAAGTTACCATAGCTCACATCGTAAGGAGCTAAAACAACTTGAATCTCTTGTACAGCATCAAGTGAAATAGGCTGAGTTTTGGCTAAACCACCCGGTGCCGGTGAACCTGCGATACCAAAGATGTCATTGTTCATGGCACCATCGATGTTGATGCTGTTGTAACGAGTACTTGATCCAGAGAAAGAGTTACCATTTGCCTGAGGTGTTAAACGCGTAAAATCCTGAAGACTACGGCTCAAAGTAGGTAAATTTTGAATTTGCTCTTGTATATGGATCACCTAACTTTAAATAAATATCAGTAGCACTTTCTTTTTGGAAGCCTACATAGTTTACTTCAATAGTATACGGACCACCAGGTCTCATATTTGCAATGCTAAATCTACCGTCGTTGTTGGTAGAAACAGAGTATACTGTACCCGTTGGTACATGTATAGCTTTAACGCTAGCACCAGGCAAAGCTCCTTTAGCGTCTTTGACTGTACCGTTCATAGCAGATGTAGTTACCTGTGCATTAACTGCAGAAATAGACCCCACAAATGCCAAAACGATTACTACGATTTTAAATAGTAAAGATTTCTTCATATTGTTTTGTTTTTTTATGAATAACATCAAAAATTGATGATAGCGGCAAATTTAAATATTAATTTAATGCTCACTTTAATTTTCATGTTAAATAATTATTAATAAAGTCAAAACTTATCAACATTTAACACAGGAATTAAATATATAACCAACAGTTTATCAGTCAATTGTTTTTATCCGGCAAACTGTCTTTTGTTTTAGTAAGGTCATATGTTAACATTCTGTTTAGGTAAATCATTTACTCAAAAATCTTAAAGGAAGTATTAACGAACATTTTTTTTTATTTTTGGGCGTTTACTAAAGTTAAATTCCTTTATAATAAGATATGAACTACGATGTAATTGTAATAGGCAGCGGTCCCGGAGGATACGTAGCTGCAATCAGAGCTTCTCAGTTAGGTTTGAAAACTGCAGTTGTAGAGCGCGAATCCTTAGGTGGGATATGCCTTAACTGGGGCTGTATACCTACTAAAGCATTACTAAAAAGTGCCCAGGTGTTTGAATACATTAACCATGCTTCAGAATATGGTATCAAAACTGCTGAAGCTGAGGCTGATTTTGCAGCAGTCATTAAGCGTAGCCGTGGCGTTGCTGATGGTATGAGCAAAGGGGTTCAGTTCTTAATGAAAAAGAACAAAATTGATGTAATAATGGGTTCAGGTAAAGTTAAACCTGGAAACAAGGTAGAAGTTAAAGCTGCTGATGGTTCTCAAAAAGAATACACTGCGACTAACATTATATTAGCTACAGGAGGAAGATCAAGAGAATTACCTAATTTAAAACAGGATGGTAAAAAAGTAATTGGCTACAGACAAGCTATGGTTTTACCTGAGCAGCCAAAATCTATGGTTGTTGTTGGTTCTGGTGCTATAGGTGTAGAATTTGCCTATTTCTACGCTACCTTAGGTACTAAGGTTACCGTTGTTGAGTTTATGGACAATGTTGTTCCTGTTGAAGATGAAGATGTATCTAAGCAATTATTACGCAGCTTTAAAAAAGCAGGTATAGAGGTGATGACCTCTTCAAGTGTTGAATCTGTTGACACTAGCGGTGCTGGCTGCAAAGTACAGGTTAAAACGGCATCAGGTATGCAAACGCTTGAATGTGATATCGTTCTTTCTGCTGCTGGTGTGGTTGCAAACATCGAAAACTTAGGTTTAGAAGAAACTGGCATCAAAACTGAAAAAGGTAAAGTAGTTGTTGATGAATTCTACAATACTTCTGTAAAAGGTTATTATGCTATTGGTGATATTGTTGGCGGACAAGCGCTGGCTCACGTTGCTTCGGCAGAAGGTATTATTTGTGTAGAAAAAATTGCCGGTCACAAACCTGAGCCTTTAGACTACAACAATATCCCGGGGTGTACTTATTGCAGTCCTGAAATTGCTTCGGTAGGTTATACTGAAAAAGCTGCCAAAGCTGCAGGATATGAATTGAAAATCGGGAAATTCCCATTCTCTGCTTCAGGTAAGGCAAGTGCCGCAGGTGCTAAAGATGGTTTCGTTAAATTAATATTTGACGCTAAATACGGAGAATTATTAGGCGCCCATATGATTGGTGCTAACGTTACAGAAATGATTGCTGAAATTGTTGTTGCCCGTAAACTGGAAACGACAGGTCATGAAATGATTAAATCTGTTCACCCTCACCCTACTATGAGTGAAGCGATTATGGAAGCCGCTGCTGATGCATATGGAGAAGTAATCCACTTATAAGAATCATTTTTGCATTAACATATTTGGAAAAAGGCCGCGCAATGCGGCCTTTTTCATTAATTTTAAAATATGAATCTACATACTATAAATACAGGCTTATTTAAACTTGATGGAGGCGCCATGTTTGGTGTGGTACCTAAATCCATCTGGCAAAAAACAACGCCATCTGATGCGAATAACATGTGCACCTGGGCAATGAGGTGCTTGTTAATTGAAGACGGTGATAGATTAATATTAATAGATAATGGTATCGGTGATAAACAGGATGAAAAATTTTTAGGTCATTATTACTTACATGGTGATGATACCTTAGACAAGTCTTTGGCTGCAAAAGGTTTTTCAAGAGACGATATAACTGATGTTTTTTTAACGCACCTGCATTTCGATCACTGTGGTGGTTCAATAATGCGTGTTGGCGACAAACTTAGACCAGCATTTAAAAATGCTTTCTATTGGAGCAACCAAAAACACTGGGACTGGGCCGTAAACCCAAACGAAAGAGAAAAGGCGTCTTTTTTAAAAGAAAACATCTTACCTATTCAGGACAGTGGTCAACTTCGGTTTATTGAAGATGTTGATGGAGTTCAATTTCACGATGGCATCAATATTCGATTTGCATACGGGCATACAGACGCAATGATGTTACCCCAAATCAAATATAAGGATAAGACAATTGTTTATATGGCTGACCTGCTTCCTTCTATTGGACACATCCCCTTACCTTATGTTATGGCGTACGACATGTTCCCACTGCAAACATTAAAGGAAAAGAAGTCTTTTTTACAGGAAGCAACTGATAATGGCTATATCCTTTATCTGGAACATGATGCCGTAAATGAATGCTGTACTTTACAGCAGACAGAAAAAGGCATAAGGCTAGATCAGACTTTTGATTTAAAAAGCATCACTAATCCTTAAACAAAAAAATAATAATTGTTTGGTTTTGTTTAGTTTTTTATAAATTGGTTTATTAAAACAGTCTACTTTAAAAATAAATTAAAAAAAGATTATGGGCAAATTTGAAATCACAACAAGAAAGAATGGAGAATTCCAATTTAATTTAAAGGCAGGAAATGGCCAGGTAATTTTAACTAGCGAAGGGTATTCAAGCAAAAGTGGATGTACCAACGGAATTGAGTCTGTAAAGAAAAACTCTCAGGACGATGGTAAATACGAGAAAAAAACATCATCAAATGGCAAACCTTATTTTAATTTAAAAGCAACTAACGGGCAAATTATTGGCAACAGCGAAATGTACGAAAGTGTTGCAAGCAGAGATAACGGCATTGAGTCGGTTAAAAAAAATGCCCCTGACGCAGAGATTTCAGATTTGACTTAAATATCTATTTATATATTTTGTAAGAGCCTGATTAACTTCAATGTTGATCAGGCTCTTGTTTTATAGGTTTATGCCATGGCCAACGCCGTCATTCTGCTTCGTAATCCCGAGAACCAAGGGATCTCTTGCTTATACAAACTTGCTTAGAAGCTATTTTATGGCCAGGAGATCTCTCCTATCGTCGAGATGACGAGTGAACTATAAGATGACGGTGGGCTCTCCAAAATCACCTGCGAAACTCCAGGATATCGCCAGGCTGGCAGTCCAGAACATTGCATATCGCATCCATAGTTTCCAATCTGATTGCTTTTGCCTTTCCAGTTTTTAATATAGAAAGGTTAGACATTGTTACTCCTACCCTCATGCTAAGCTCTGTTAAAGACATCTTTCTTTTAGCAAGCATTACGTCTAAGTTTATAATTATTGGCATGATATGTTTTTATTATAAGTCATTAATCAATGCAATTAATATTCCCCTATTTTCCCCATTTTTAAAGATGCTAATTATGTTTTATTTCCTGACATCATAAAGACAAACATTTATTTTGGCTTTAGACGGCCTCAATTATTGTTGTAAAACACAATATTAACATTGATATTCAATAACAACACTATGTTTTACAATATAACGACATTGATACTGACAAAAGTATTTTGGAATAATTTTTGCTGCTAAATTATTGTATAATTAATACGTGTAAAGTGTAACGTTTTCAGTAATTTATGTTTTCTAATTGCCTTAAAATTCTTACTTTTGCACGTTCAAACACATAAAGAGTACCAAAGCATATAAATGAGACAACTCAAAATCACGCAATCGATTACCAATCGCGAAAGTCAATCTCTAGACAAATACCTTCACGAAATTGGTAAAGTGGATTTAATTACCGCGGAAGAAGAAGTAATATTAGCAAGAAAAATACGTGAGGGCGATCAGGCTGCGTTAGAACGTTTAACTAAAACCAATTTGCGCTTCGTGGTTTCGGTAGCAAAACAATATCAAAACCAGGGTTTAACTTTAGGGGATTTAATTAACGAAGGAAATCTGGGCCTAATTAAGGCTGCCAAGCGTTTTGATGAGACAAAAGGTTTTAAATTTATCTCATATGCTGTTTGGTGGATTCGTCAGTCTATTTTGCAGGCAATTGCTGAGCAAAGCCGTATTGTTCGTTTACCGCTTAACCAGGTTGGATCTTTAAGTAAAATCAGTAAGGCCTTCTCTAAATTAGAGCAGGAATATGAGCGCGAACCGTCTCCTGAAGAATTGGCAGATATCCTGGAAACAACTGTTGATAAGATTTCTGAC
>NZ_JBFTIZ010000250.1:0-6234 GCF_056395165.1 Pedobacter sp. 10L46_2 | reverse complement strand
GCCTTAGTCACTTTCAGTAAGATAGATATATTAATTAATAATGCGGGCTTATCTATGCGTGCATTGTTCAATGATCTGGACTTGTCTGTATTGAAAAACCTGATGGATGTGAATTTCTGGGGTACGGTTTATTGCACTAAATATGCGCTGCCCGAGATTTTAAAAACACAAGGCAGTGTAATAGGGGTATCATCAATCGCGGGGTATCGTGGTTTGCCTGGTCGTACCGGTTATTCTGCTTCCAAGTTTGCCATGAATGGTTTTATGGAGTCACTGCGGACCGAATTACTTAAAACCGGTGTTCATGTGATGGTAGCCTGCCCTGGTTTTACGGCTTCTAATATTCGGGTTACAGCATTGGCTAAAGATGGTGCTGCTCATGGCGAAACAAGTATGGAAGAAGGTAAAATGATGACCGCTGAAGAAGTGGCTACTCGTATCGTTGATGGCATTGCTGCAAGAAAGCGCACTTTAGTTATGACAGGGCAGGGCAAACTAACCGTATGGATTAATAAGTTATTGCCTGCATTGGCAGATAAACTGGTTTTTAACCATTTTACCAAGGAAAAGAACGCCCTGATTAAGTAAACCCGCCCTGCAAAGAAGTAATAAATTTTATTTTTTTTGATAAAAGATTTGCTGCTTTGCAAAAACAATTCCATATTTGCTTTAATGATACTTACAAACGGACTTAACAACTGGTGGTGGCACAACGCAATAGCGTAGTGTAACCCCGTTTTGAACGTTTTATTTTATATAAAAATATTTTGAGGGTTGCTTAAGGCAACCTTTTTTGTTTTACGACATTTTGAAAAACTTCTTTAAGAAGAAAATAACATGAAGAAAATACTTAACCACCTATTTGAAAACAAAACCTTCAGTAGAGCAGAGGCACAAAAGATACTTACTTCTATTGCCTTAGGCGAATTTAATACTTCGCAGATTGCCGCTTTTATTACGGCGTATGGGATGCGGAACATTACTGTTGCTGAGCTTCAAGGCTTTCGTGATGCTATGCTTGATCTTTGTGTGAAACTGAACTTTTCAGATTATGAGCTTGTAGATCTTTGTGGAACAGGAGGTGATGGTAAAGACACCTTTAACATATCTACACTTGCTTCTTTTGTTGTGGCTGGCGCAGGTCACAAAGTGGCTAAGCATGGTAACTATGGTGTGTCATCTGGCTGCGGTTCTTCAAATGTTATGGAGTACCTGGGTTATACATTTACTAACGAACAGGATATTTTAAAACGCAGTTTAGATACAGCAGGGATATGCTTTATCCATGCCCCGTTGTTTAATCCGGCCATGAAAATTGTTGCGCCTATACGTAAAGAATTAGGAGTTAAAACCTTTTTTAACATGCTTGGACCAATGGTTAATCCAGCACAACCTAAAAATCAAATTGTAGGCGTGTTTAGTCTCGAACTAGCCAGGTTGTATGCTTATTTATATCAGGATACTGATAAAAACTATACGATACTGCACGCGGTGGACGGTTTTGATGAGGTTTCGCTGACTTGCGATTTTAAAACTTTTAGTAAAAATGGAGAATCGTTGGTAACCGTTGCTGATCTTGGGTTTGCACAGATTGATGAGCAGGAAATAAAAGGAGGGGATACGGTTGAATCATCAGCAAAGATTTTTATGAGTGTGCTTAATGATGAATGTACCGATGCTCAACGAAATGTTGTGCTTTGCAATGCTGCACTTGCTATTCAGACAATAGATAACACTAAATCTTTTGCGGATTGTTTTTATGAAGCAGAGGCTTCTTTAATGAGCAAGAATGCTTTGAATAGTTTTAAAAACTTAATATCAAGGTAATGGATAAGAGACTGAAAGTATGTGGAATGAAGGTGCCATCAAACATCGAAATGGTGGCAGACTTGCAGCCTGATTATATGGGATTTATTTTCTATAATGGCTCAAAAAGATTTATTGCGGATCTTTCAGCTCAGTTTGTTAAGGATCTGCCTTCTAATATCAAAAAAACAGGTGTTTTTGTAAATGAAGAGCTTAGAACAGTGGTTGAACGGGTTTTGGAATATGGACTATATGCTGTTCAATTACACGGAAACGAATCTGCTAATTATTGTAGCCAGCTAAAAGCATTATTAGATATAGAAGTAATAAAGGCGTTTGGAATTGATGAACAATTTGATTTTGAGCAGTTGGAAGCATATGCTGATTCAGTTGATTACTTTTTATTTGATACCCAGACTCCCGATCATGGAGGTTCAGGAAGGACTTTTAACTGGGAGTTGCTTCAAAAATATGTGTTAGATAAACCATACTTTTTAAGTGGGGGAATTGATTTGGAAAGTATTGATGAAATAAACAGAATAAAAGATGTGCGTTTTTATGCTATTGATATTAATAGCAAGTTTGAATTGGAGCCTGGGCTAAAGGATATAGATAAATTGATTGACTTTAAAAATATGTTGTCCTATTGAGTTTACTCAACCAAGGATTTAAGAACAAGACTATGAACTATTTTGTAAATGAAAAAGGATACTACGGAGATTTTGGCGGAGCTTATATTCCGGAAATGCTATATCCGAATGTAGAAGAATTACGACAGAATTATCTTAAAATTATTGAGGATAAAGACTTTCAGAAGGAATTTCATCAGTTACTTAAAGATTATGTCGGCAGGCCCTCGCCACTATATCTAGCTAAACGATTATCGCAAAAATATAACGCAAATATTTTTCTGAAACGTGAGGATCTGAATCATACGGGTGCACATAAGATCAATAACACCATTGGTCAAATATTGCTTGCAGAACGTTTAGGTAAGAAACGTATTATTGCCGAAACTGGTGCCGGACAACATGGTGTGGCTACTGCTACAGTGTGTGCATTACGCGGATTAGAATGTGTAGTATATATGGGAGAGATTGATATTCAAAGACAGGCTCCCAATGTTGCACGAATGAAAATGCTGGGTGCTAAGGTAGTTCCTGCAACTTCAGGAAGTAAAACGTTAAAAGATGCTACCAACGAAGCCATGCGCGATTGGATTAATAATCCGGTAGATACCCATTATATAATAGGTTCTGTTGTTGGGCCACACCCGTACCCGGATATGGTGGCACTTTTTCAATCTATCATTTCAGAAGAGACTAAGAAGCAATTGATAGAACAAACTGGTAATGACCAGCCGGATTATGTGTTGGCCTGTGTTGGCGGTGGTAGTAATGCCATGGGCATGTTTTACCATTTTATTGATGATGAAAAGGTAAAACTAATCGCTGTAGAGGCTGCAGGTAAAGGGGTTGATAGCGGGTTCTCGGCAGCTACAACTACACTGGGTAAGGAGGGTGTGTTGCATGGCAGCAGAAGTATTTTGATGCAAACTGAAGATGGTCAGGTTGTTGAACCTCATTCTGTGTCAGCAGGATTAGATTATCCCGGCATTGGCCCTCAGCATGCACATTTGTTTAAAACTCGTCGTGGTCAGTATGTTTCCATAACTGATGATGAGTCTTTGGAAGCTGGTTTATTGCTTACTCAAATGGAGGGTATTATCCCTGCAATAGAAAGTGCTCATGCACTGGCTTATCTGGAGAAAATGAATTTTAAAGGTGGGGAGAATGTAGTGGTTTGCTTGTCGGGCCGCGGTGACAAGGATATGGATACTTACATGAGATATTTTGGATTATAAAAGAAATGAATAGAATTAAAAAGTTATTTCAGGAAAAGAAAGATATATTATCAATTTACTATACAGCTGGTTATCCTAATCTTGGAGATACAGTGGCAATTGCAGAAGAGCTAGAGCGTTCAGGTGCAGACTTATTAGAAATAGGGTTCCCATATTCTGATCCTGTTGCTGATGGCCCGGTTATACAGGCGAGCAGTAAGCTGGCGCTTGATAATGGTATGGATTTAAGACTGCTGTTTGAGCAGCTTAAAGATTTACGTAAAACGGTAACTATCCCGGTTTTGTTAATGGGGTATGTAAACCCAATGCTTCAATTTGGTGTAGAGAATTTCTGTAAAGCTTGTGCAGAGGTAGGCGTTGATGGTTGTATAGTTCCGGATCTCCCAATGGTTGAACATGAGGAGTTATATGAACCAGTTTTTGCTAAATATGGTTTAAGTAATATATTCTTGGTTACTCCTCAAACTTCTGAAGAAAGGATCCGTAAAATCGACGGTTTAAGTAATGGATTTATCTACTTGCTATCCTCGTCGGCAACTACAGGAAAAAATCTTCAGGTATCTGATACAACCGAAACATATTTTTCAAGAATTGCATCATTAAAACTTAAAAACCCAACCATGATAGGTTTTGGTATAAGTAGCAAAGAAACCTTTGATAAAGCATGTAAATATGCTAACGGTGCAATTATAGGTACTGCCTTTGTGAAAAGCTTGTCTGCTGATGATGTTCAGGGCAGTGTTAAAAACTTCATGAAAGAATTTAAGCCTTAACCGACGCTTTTCCTTTAATAGATTTTAGGAAAACAAAACCAACTAATCCTGCAATAACCGAAGCACAAAGAATCGCAAATTTTGCTTCGGTTACATGCATTTCATCACTAAATGAAAGTAAGGATATAAATATGGACATGGTAAATCCTATACCAGCCAACATACCTAAGCCAATAATGTGTTTCCAGCCTGATTGCGACGGAAGTGTTCCCAGTTTTAGCTTTACTGCAAGCCAGGAGAACAGTGTAACACCTATTGTTTTTCCGGCAAAAAGACCAGCCACAATTCCAAGCCCCAGCGGCGATACTAAACCGTCAAGCATTTCTTTTTGAAAGGTGATGTTGGTATTGGCCAGTGCAAAGATCGGCATGATAAAATAATTTACAGGACCATTTAATAAATGCTCAAGCTTTTCTAAAGGAGATTCTGTGTTATCTGAATTGGTTGGTATGGTAAGGGCAAGCAACACCCCTGCAATTGTTGCGTGTATGCCTGAGTGGTGAATGAAGTACCATAAGAACACTCCGGGTATAAGATAAAAATAAAGCGGTTTTATCTTAAAGAAGTTAAATACCAGCAATAGCGCAAGTACACCTCCTGCCATCAGGAGGTAATGAAAATGTACCTCATTTGTATAAAAAATAGCAATAACCAGGATGGCGCCAAGGTCATCAACAATGGCCAGGGCAGCAAGAAATATTTTTAATGAGGCCGGAACACTTTTACCCAGCATGGATATGATAGCTAAGGCAAAGGCAATGTCGGTAGCCATTGGAATTCCCCATCCAGATGCCGTAGCGGTATCTTTATTTAAAATGAAATAAATAAATGCGGGTACCAACATTCCTCCAAGAGCAGCAACTACAGGCAAGGAAGCCTTTTTAATAGATGAAAGCTCGCCTTCTACCAGCTCTCTCTTGATCTCTAAGCCCACAAGAAGAAAAAATACAGCCATTAGCGCATCATTTATCCAGGCAGAAACAGTAAATACATAAGAGCCAGAGCCAAATGTGAAGCCTAAATCTGTTGATAGTAGTGCAGAAAAGCCATTCTTATAACTAGAGTTTGCAATAAACAGAGAGATCGCAACACATACCATAAGGAGTATGCCTCCAATTTGTCCTGATCTTAAAAAGTCTTTAAATGCTTGTAAATTTATTATTTTGGCCATTTATAGGTAGTTTTCCAGGTTTCCTTTTCCTTGACGGATGATTTCAAAATCTCCTGATGTACAGTCTACAACCGTAGATGGTTCATTGTCTCCATATCCACCATCAATTACGATGTCTATAGTGTCTTCATATTTTTCGTGGATCAGTTCAGGATCTGTAGAGTATTCAATTACTTCATCATCATCATATATAGAAGTAGATAGAATTGGATTTCCAAGCTGCAAAACAATTTCTCTTGCAATATCATTATCAGGTACCCTTATACCAACAGTTTTCTTGTTGGAACTTAGTAGTTTTGGTACATTTCCGTTTGCATTCAGTATAAACGTAAAAGGGCCAGGTAGAGCTTTTTTTAGTAGCCTGAATGTGGTGGTGTCGATAGGTTTTATATAGTCTGAAATGTGCCTTAAATCCGAGCAGATGAAAGAGAAATTGGCCTTTTCAGGTTTAATACCTCTTAACCGGCAAATTTTTTCAATGGCTTTATGATTAGTGATATCGCAACCCATTCCATATACGGTATCGGTTGGGTAGATGATTATTCCTCCCTTTTTCAATACTTCAACAACTTGCTCAATCGCCTTGGGATTTGGGTTTTCAGGATAGATTTTACTAAGCA
>NZ_JBFTIZ010000249.1:0-9161 GCF_056395165.1 Pedobacter sp. 10L46_2 | reverse complement strand
TTTAACACCTTAACCGRCTCAAAAGAGGACAGATAAAAGGCCGGATAGCTTCCGGCAATAAAACCTGTTGTTAAAGTTAAGCTGAGTAACGCTACCCAAAACTTCCAGTCGTGATAATTTATAGCTAGTTGAATATTTAAAAGTCCATTAAAATAGGGCAAACTGACCTCTATTAAAACAAAGGAGATAACCATACCCATTATTGCAAGCAACATAGACTCCGTCATAAACTGGCCAATGAGCGATTTCCTGGACGAACCTATTGCTTTGCGTACGCCAACTTCTTTCCCTCTTTTCTCTGATCTGGCGGTAGAAAGATTCATAAAATTGACGCATGCAATTAAAAGAATGCAGAATGCAAGAATAAAAAAGATTTTGATCTGATCAATTTTGCCACCTACCGATTTTCCATTGTCAAAATCACTATATAAATGCCATTTTGCTAATGGATGAAGCAGTGCCTCACCCATAGCGTCCTTTGAATTCCGGGAATAAATCCCCTTCATTAGCCCATTCGCTTTTTCGAAAAAACTGTTGTCTTGTAATTGTACCAGTGTTAAACAGAAATTGCCACCCCAACCTGCATTTTTCACCCATGGGTTTTGATCGGCATACAGCGCCCATGGCATTAAAAAATCGAATCTGATGCTATTATTTGCTGGAATATCTTCAATAACTGCTTCTACTTTTAGTATGTATTTGTTGTTAAATTTTACGCTTCTATTAATTGGATCTTCGTCGCCAAATAGATTCTTTGCCATAGTTTCTGTAAGGACCACCGAATTGACCTCTCTTAACACCTTATCAGGATTCCCCTTTATAAATTTATAATCTAATATTTTTAGGAAAGAAGGCTCACTGTAAACTGCACTTTTTTTGAACTTCTTTTCCCCATTACTAATTAATTGATCATTAGGATATGTAGAATGCGAAGCATAAGCAACTCCAGGTATTTTTTCTTTCACCTCATTGGCCATAAGACCTGGTGTCCACGCCCAGCTAAATACCTGCGTATTTGCTTTGGAATTATTATATACCACATAGGTTTTATCATAGTTCTTAAACTGCTTGTCGTAACTCCACTCGTAAGCAATGTAAATCAGCAATACCATACAACTTGCCAAACCAATTGCCAGGCCACCCACATTAATCAATGTGTAAACTTTGTTTTTCCAAAGGTTTCTTAATGCGATTTTGAGATTGAGTTTAAACATTTTGATCGAGTTTAGGTTATTCGTACTTCAAGGCATCAATTGGGTTTGCTTTTGCCACTTTTACCGACTGTGCACTTACAGTTAGAACGGCTATAATAAGTGATAGAATTGCTGCTATTGCAAAAGGTAAAGGGGAAATAGACACTTTAAATTCATATCCAGACAGCCACTTATTAATAATGATATAGGCTAGCGGAAACGCAATTACATTGGCTATGGCCACCAACTTTATAAAATCTTTATTTAAGAGTGTAAGAATATTAAGATTACTGGCACCTAAAACTTTACGGATGCTGATTTCTTTTTTACGCTGTTCTGCCATATAAAGAGCCAACCCTAATACTTACCTTCAAAAGAATCATCTACAAATGTTCTGTCTACAGGGTATTCAGGGTTAAGTTTCTTTACGGTATTATCTATAGTGGCCACCGAGGTACTAACATTTTGATCCGGATTTAAACGCACTATAATATATCTTGCCGGATTATCATTCATGGCAATCAAAACAGGGTTTGCCTTTTGATATGGAGATTCCATCACATAATCCTTAAGCACTCCAATAATAGTTATGTCAGTATTTCCCCATTTTATCTTACTGCCAACAGGCTTAGTCATCCCCATAATTTTAGCAAGAGCCTCATTAATCAAAACATTTGTTGAGTCGGCAAACTGAGGGCTAAAATCTCGGCCATCAACCAGCTCCATACCTGTTGTTTTAACCAGGTCATAGTTTGTAAACCTAAAATTTATCAGGATCTTATCATTTAGATTTTTACCTGGCCACCTTACATCATATCCATTATTGCCACCAGCTGTTAGCCTTTGCGAGAAACTAGTTACTGATGTTACGGCACCCGATTTCAGCAATTGGTCTTTAAGTATTTCTCTTTTAGCCGGAGTTTTCAAATTCCCCTGTATAGGAATTTCTATCAGGTTATTTTTATTGTATCCAATTGGCTTATTTTTAATGTAATTCAATTGTTGATAGATAACGATGGTGCAAACAATTAAACAGGCTGCAAATACAAACTGGAAAACCACCAATCCCTTGCGAACAGACAATGAAGAACTTCCTGATAAGGTAAATCCCTTAAGCACTTTAATTGGGGCAAAAGATGAAAGATAAAATGCTGGATAACTGCCCGACAGCAAACCGGTTAAAACTGTTAAACTGAATAGCGTACCCCAAAATTGCCAATTGCTGTAATCAATTGACAATTGAATACCTATTATGCTGTTAAAATAAGGCAAACTAATCTCTATCAATACAAAGGCTATAAGCATACTCATTAAGGCCATAAGCATTGATTCCATCATAAATTGCCCTACCAGGGCCTTCCTGCTCGAACCAATGGCTTTACGTACCCCAACCTCTTTAGCTCTTTTCTCAGAGCGGGCAGTAGATAGATTCATAAAGTTTACACAGGCAATTAGGAGGATGCAAAAGGCAAGTAAAAAGAAGATTTTCAGCTGGTCAATTTTACCACCAACAGGCAAGCCATTTTCAAATGTGCTATACAAATGCCATTTAGATAGTGGGTATAAAAAAAGCTCACCATTGCTGGTTTTATCATGAGATTTGATCATTCCATGAAACTGTTTATTGGCATTTTCGAAGAAAGAATTGTCTTTAAACTGAACAAACGTTAAACAAAAATTAGTACCCCAGGATGCATCTTTTGTCCACTGATTTAGTTTTTCGTACAATGCCCATGGCATCAGAAATTCATATTGAATGCTGCTGTTCTTTGGCACATCAGCAACAACCCCTTCTACTTTTAACTCTTCACTATTATCAAGCTTCAGAGTCTTATTCAAAGGATCCTCATCTCCAAAAAGACTTTTTGCAAGTGTTTCTGTAAGCACTATGGAATTAGGATTCTTCAAAAATTCTGAAGGGTTTCCTTTAAGCACCTTCAGATCGAATATCTTGGTGAAGTCTGCATCTACAAAGACACTTCCTTTTTTAAAGCTGTTTTGTTTATAAGTGATTAACCTATCAGTTGGATAATCTAACCTTGCAATCTTTTCTATCCCAGGAACCGTTTGTTTTGCCTCGACAGCTAATACTCCGGGAGTAGCCGCAAAACTGAAAGTTTCTGTAGGCGTTTTCTGATTGTTATAAACAACATAGGTTTTGTCGAAATCAGTGAATTGCTTATCATAGCTCCATTCATAGGCAACATACAGCAATAAGATCATACAACTGGCCAACCCAATACCCAGGCCACCAATATTTATAAGTGTAAACCCCTTATTTTTCCAAAGGTTGCGTAATGCAATTTTTAAATTCAGTTTAAACATTATGATTGAGTTTAAGGTTATTCGTATTTTAATGCATCAACAGGATTAGCTTTTGCAGCTTTATAAGCCTGAAAACTTACTGTTAAAAAGGCGACTGCACTTGTACCAAATATTGCGGCTACTATAATCCACCAGGAAATTACAGTGCGGAACTCAAAATGCCCTAGCCATTTATTCATCAAATAATAGGCAACGGGTACGCCAATTATAATTGCTACCAAAATCATTTTCATAAACGATACAGATAGCAGCTGCATGATACTGGCTACCGAGGCACCCAGAACTTTACGTACACCAAACTCTTTAGTACGCTGCTCTGCGCTGTAAGCAGCCAAACCAAATAACCCTAAGCAGGATATAAATATGGCCAATCCACCAAACAAGTTTGATAAAATACCGAGAACCTTCTCTCCCTGTAGCTTTTTGGCATACAGATCGTTAACAAACTTCAAATCAACCGGATAAGCTGGATTTATTTGTTTGGTTATCTGCGTTATCAACTCAACATTTTTGGTTAAACTATTATCTGGGTTAAGACGCATGGTGATCTGACCACCCCATCCCTGACTAAAAGCAACTACCATTGGTCGGTCGGTATAATATGGAGAGCCCCAAATGAAATCCTTGAATACCCCAACTACAGTAAAATCATTACCATGATATTTTACTGGTGTACCAATTGGATTTTTAAGTCCCATCAGTTTCACTGCAGTGCTGCTCAACATTAGCGCTGCAGTATCTGAAGCAAATGATTTAGAAAAATCACGTCCCGAAACCAGTTGTATTCCATTTGTTTTGGTAAAGTCATAGGTAGTAGCAATTTGATTAAAAATTACATCCTTATCTGCCTTGGTCATTCCAGGCCATTCAAAATTCCAAAAACTAGAACCACTGTTAGATAAACTTCCCGATGACTGGCATAAAGCTGTAACTGCACCTGATTTTAATAGCTCTGTTTTAAAAAGATCAAACTTCCCTCCAAGCTCACCTTCCTGGGGCATCTCGGCCAAAAGGTTAAGGTCATAACCTACCGGTCTGTCTTTGATAAATTGGACCTGTTTATAAATAACCAGGGTAGCAATAATGAGTATAATAGCAAAACTAAACTGACCAATAACCAGTACCTGCCTCAAACTAACAGGGATAATTTTTGTTCTTGCAATTTTTCTTTTTAGGGTTTGTATAGGATTAAAGGATGAAAGATATAATGCAGGATAACTCCCAGACAACAATCCTGTTAATAGAATTATAGTTGTAATACCAACCCAATAGCCGGCACTGTAATAATCAATACTAAGTTTTATATTAAGCAGGTTATTAAATGTTGGGAGTAAGATTTCGACCAATACAATGGCCACCAATACACTAATAACAGTTAGTAAAATCGATTCTGTTAGGAATTGAGAAATTAAGGAAGCCCTGCTTGCTCCTATTGTTTTTTTAATGCCAACTTCTTTTGCCCTTCTTTCAGATTTGGCTGTTGCCATATTCATAAAATTAATACAGGCAATAAACAGAATGCCTAATGCTAAGGCAACAAATAAATAGATGCGTTCAATATCCCCACCCACACTTTTCCCATTCTCAAATTTGCCGAACAAATGTCTATCGGATAACTTAAATATAAAGGATTCATCTGTTGAATAACTACTGTTCTTTTTTATAATTCCTTTCATCTTTGAATTTATCAAAGGAATGTTTGCCTGCTCATTTACCCGAACTACGGTTTGCCAGTTGTAATTGCCCCAATCGGGCCTTTTTACCCAATCAGATAGTGCTTCAAATAAAGACCATGGCATCAGAAAATCGAATGTATTTGTGCTATTGCCAGGCAAGTCCTTAATAATACCTGTAACTGTTAAATCTGCCTCGTTGTTATAACGTACTGATTTGTTAAGTGCATCACCATCTTTAAATAACAACTTTGCCATTCCTTCGGTTAAAACCACCGATTTAGGTGTATTTAAAGCAGTAAGCGGATTGCCTGCTATAAAC
This sequence comes from Pedobacter sp. 10L46_2, assembly GCF_056395165.1. Taxonomy (NCBI): domain Bacteria; kingdom Pseudomonadati; phylum Bacteroidota; class Sphingobacteriia; order Sphingobacteriales; family Sphingobacteriaceae; genus Pedobacter; species Pedobacter sp. 10L46_2. The sequence continues at coordinate 3,648 of NZ_JBFTIZ010000249.1, read as the reverse complement.
TCATAATTAAATATTTTAAGAATATCCGGATCAGCATATTTAGATTCTTTTTTAAAACTATTTTCACCATTAGCTATTAACTGTTGACCATTATTACTGATACGACTAATCGCCTCAACATCTGGAATTTCTTGTTTTATAACCTGGGCTATTGCATTGCTTGTTAGATCAACAGTTCCCTTAATGTTACCTTTAGCATCTACAAAATTGGTCATTACCTGATAAACATTTTCCGAGCGCTTAAATTGCTTATCAAAACTCCATTCATAGGATACATATAGCAGCAACAAAAGGCATGATGCAAGTCCTATTGCTAAACCAATAACATTAATTATTGATGAAGTTTTATGGTTCCACAGGTTTCTTAAAGCTATTTTTAAATTGAGTCTGAACATTGTATGTTATTTTAGGTTATTCATATTTTAATGCATCGGCAGGATTTGTTTTCACCGCCTTTCGGGCCTGAATACTCACCGTAAGCACGGTAAGAACCGTGGAAAATAATGCTGCAATAACGAAAGGAAAAAGAGGGATGTCTATTCTTTATGCAAAGGTTTCTAACCATTTCTTTGCCAATACATAAGCAAGGGGCCAGGCAATAAGATTAGCAATCAATACTATTCCAATGAAAAAGGTATTTAGCATTTTAAACATCTGAAAATCTGTAGCTCCAAGTATTTTCCTGATAGATATTTCTTTAATTCTATTGTTGGTTGTAAATGCAGAAAATGCAAAGAGCCCCAATACTGCAATAAATATGGTTAGCATTGCTGCAAAGAAAAATACCGACTGAAGCTGTTCCTGTTTTTTAAACAGCTTACCATACAACTCATCCAAAAATTCATACCTGAAATCTTCGCCATCAAGTGTATTAATATCAGACCATTGCGACTTAAGTGCTGCAAGCGCTGAAGTCATACTACTTTGGTCAATATTTACCATTATCTTTATTTTCTTTTCATTGCATGGATTCTTTATCGCATATATTGTTGGTGCTACAGTCGCTTCAAAACCCTGAGCTTTAAAGTCCTTTACCACACCAACTATTTTATAATCCATATTGCAACCTCTAATTACCTTACCTACAGGATTAGTTACTCCGTAACGTGCCACTGCAGTCTCATTCAAAATTGCCGAAACGGCTGTATCAGCAATAAAATCTCTGGAAAAAAAGCGCCCGCTTTTTAACTTAATACCCAGCGTTTCAAAGTAATCAAAGTTCACATCCAGAAAGTCCATTGATAATTCCTTACTTTCTAATTTGTAATTATTAGTGCCGGGCTTAGATCCATCTGGTATGTCTGAAGCTACAGTTACGTTGTTCACTCCAGGTATTTTCATTATTTTGTTTCTTGCACTTTCAAAATCTTTAGGCTTATTGTAAAACTGGATATTTTTAATAAAAACCACTTGTGATGGTTTAAACCCTTTATCCTCAGCCTGCATATATTTTAGCTGATTGTTTACAATCAGTAAACCTGCAATAAAGATGATAGCGATTACAAACTGACCTGCCAAAAGAGAATTCCGCAACCAAAGTGTTTTGTAACTGGTTTGCATATTGCCCTTTAAAACTGATGCTGGTTTATAACCGGAAAGTACCAGTGCCGGATAAATACCGGAGATAACTGTAACTCCTAATAGGATTAATATAAGTTGACCAAAAAGAGCCGTATTTCCATGCCATATAGACAATGGGATACCAAATAAATTATTAAACAAAGGAAGCATCATTTCGGCCAGAATAAGCCCTAATATTAAGGCTAGCAAACATTGCATAAATATCTCTGCAAGGAACTGGAACGTCAGGTTAAAGCGATAAGCCCCCAGTACCTTTTTCACCCCAACTTCCTTTGCCCGTTTGGTAGCCTGAGCAATGGTAAGATTTGTAAAGTTGATACAGGCAATAATGATAATCAGGGTACCTAAGCCAAACAATGCAACTACAATCTTATAATTAGTATCGTTGCCTGCCATTGGCCTTAAGTGCAGGTTCTTTAATGGATCCAGAAAAATAACAGAACGTCCTGCAATTCTTCGGTCATTTGCAGTCATACCGCCTTTAATAAGCTCCGTCTTGTACAGCTGATCTATTTTTTGCTGGAGTGCCTCGATATTTGCTCCATCTTTAACCTGTATAAAGGTTCTAAAATTATTTGTACCGTAATCCTTATTATCTAAACCTATATCCTTTGAGAGCGATACAATATCAAACTTTATATTAGAATGCTAAATAATTTAGGGACATACATCTGAAATCCCGGGTCTTTTTCATCAACTGACTTTGCATCCGGCCAAATATTAAGCATTCTAGCAACTTTAAAATCCATCAACAAAGCTTTGTTTGAATAAACCCTGCCTTTTTCTGTATTGATTGGAAATTCAAACCAAGTAGGAGTCATTTTACCCGCTACCTCTACTTCCGGAAAATTATCCTTAATTAATTTGGCCAGCGGTGCAGGTGTATATTCCGTTTTAAAATCCGGCAAGCTTCTCCCTACCTGATAAATTCTGTCGTAATTCGGCACATCTTTATCATAGCTGGTTTCGTAAGTAACATACAGGATTACTAATATAAAAGCCGCCAAAGCAATGGCAAGTCCACCAATATTAATTGCTGTATAAGCCTTGTTTTTCCAAAGGTTGCGTAGGGCTATTTTGAGGTTCAGTTTAAACATGCTGATTATTCGTATTTAAGTGCGTCAATAGTATTTGCAACTGCAGCCTTATATGATCTTAAACTCACAGTAATTAGGGTAGTGAGCATCGAGATACCCATAGCCAATACAAAAGGCCATATCGTTAAATCCATACGGTAGGCAAAACCAGACAGCCATTTATTGACAAATAAATAAGCCAGTGGCCAGGCAATTAGATTTGCAATGAAAACCATAATCAAAAAAGAGCCGTTCAACATTTTCACTAATTCTATGGTTGAAGCACCTAATACTTTTCTGATTGCTACTTCGCGAGTTCTTTGCGTAGCTACGAAGGAAATTAAGCCAAACAAACCGATAAATGAAATGAAAATAATTACGCCGGCAAAAACTTTAAACAATGCACCGGTTATTTGTTCGCTCTCATAATAACCGTTTATTCTGTCGTTAACAAAATTTGCCTGATAAATACCGTTTGGAAAAGTGCTGTTCCAAATTCTTTCTACCTGTTTCATTGCAGGCATAATTTGTTTAGCATCTATTTTAATAGCGACATTCCAGTATTCTTGTTTCCCAGGAAAAATTGCAATTCCTGAAATACTTTCTTTTAATGATTTATCATTATAATCTTTAACTACGCCGGTAATTGGTAGGATGTTGCCACTTGCATCTATAACTTTCCCTATCACATCCTGAGGATTTGTGACATTAATTTTTTTCAGAAACGTTTCATTCACCACACATCCATTAGCCGTATCGCTTTTCAGAAAAATCTTACCTGCAATTAACTTAAGGTCAAAAAGCTCGAAATAATTTTCATCTGCTCTTACAGTTCTTAATTCAAAATCTTTATTTTTTATTCCGTTATAAGTGAAATCGGTCGAATTTACATCGTTTGATAATGGGGCTKACTGGCAAAAACTAAGGGACTCAATCCCAGGAACCTGCAATATCTTTTCTTTTATCGTATTATATTTATTCTTGCTTGTGC
>NZ_JBFTIZ010000248.1:0-9853 GCF_056395165.1 Pedobacter sp. 10L46_2 | reverse complement strand
GAAGTATAGAAGGATTAGGGAGTGTATAGGCTAGTCCTTTTAATTCGGAAAGGGCTATTGAAGATTGGACGACTTGCCTTAAAACAGGAATTGTCTCCACTTTAATTTGATCAGGGGGCAGCGGAGGCAATTCATTAAAAGGTACATCACTTCTCAATTTGGCCAATTTCTTCATACAAAGTTTTTATATATGAGACTCTTATCATGTAAAGATAATTTAATTTTTTATACATGACAACTTAATCATGCAAAGATTATATACATGATGTTTTGATGATTATAAAAGATACCGATCCAACCCATAGATAGTGTGCGGAAGAAGGGACTCGAACCCTTAAACAAAAAAAGCAGTCTTTTCAGACTGCTTTCAAAACTGGGGTGGCTGATGGTGCCGATAAATTCTCGGTTTGTGGCTGATTTAAAGCGGTTGGCCGATTTGCAAAGAAATATTGATGAATTTGATGAGCTTGGAAAACGGATGAAAGCCAATAATTCCCGTCCACGAAAATGATCTGAATGTAAATTGAAATTTATCACTACTAGGGATATCCAAAACATCGCTAGTAGTGATAAAACTAAACCCTTTTATATGTCCGACTGTTTGCTTGAAATGGACAGTTTTTAGAAATTTTAGAATTACAAAAGGAATTTATAAGCTATTCAAAATAGATTAATAAAGTAGCGCCAATCCGTGATTTGCAGTACATCGACCACCGCCACTTTTGCTCCCATTTAATTTCAGCCAGAAGTGCTTCACCCTTGGAATGCAGACCATACTGGCTAATCTCCAGATAAGTCGAATCGGCGTCAATCGCCTTAAAGTTAAACTCCACCCGGGTCGCAGGGTCGTTCCAGTCAATAACGATCTTTACATTTTTAATAATTTCCACCACCTGCACCGGGGTAGAGACATTATACATTCCCCATTCCCAGGTCACCCTGGCACCCGAGCTAAGCCGGCCACTGCCTTTAGTGAACCAGAAATGTTTGGTGATCTCCGGATTGATGAAAGCTTCAAAAACGAGGTTAGTGGGTTTTCGAATGAGCATATTGTTCTTCCACCAGGACATAGTTCAGCCAGATGGTGGATTACCGTTTTTCCGATAAATCCTTAATGATCTCTAAGGCCTGGTCCCACATTTTTTCATGCTGAGGGATATATTTTTTTGCCAGCGGCCCCGATTCGATTCTTAGTTCATAGGCCCCGCTTTCAGCTTTTACTAACCGGTATACCTCCGAATATTCTCCGGTCTGTGCATCAGCGGCCGGGTTAAGTTCATCGTACATATCTACCTGTAAATACTCCTGCGGCCGATGCGCTTTGACCATACCCCTGGCGCCAATGTCCCCACTGGCGTCCGTCCAGATCACTTCAGAGCCAGTTTGCCAGTCCGTCTTTACAAACGAGCCCTCACCAAAAGCCTTGCCCCACTGGTCTGCAGGATGCAGTAAAATATCCCAGATAGCTTCCGCCGCAGCCGAAATGGTGATCTGCTTGCTGATCACTTCTGTTTCCACAAATGAAACCAGGCCTTCGTTGACAAAATAATTCCAGCCCCCTGTAAAGCTTTCTATTCTGAAGTTCGAATTATCCTGAGGGAAGCTGTCCAAACCGTCATGCGTGAGTTTCAGCCGGGTTCTGTGTTTGCCTTCTTCAAACAGCTCCCAGGTTAAAACCGAATAACCCTTATAATCCGGATACCTCCAGGAATAGCTCAGTTTATGCGGGGGATCCACCACCAGGACCTCGCATTCGTGCAGGTATTGCACATTTTCATCCCCGCCGGTAAACTGAAACTTGAAACCCACTTCGGGTTTAAATTCTTCGAAGTCGAAATACCATGCTTTCATCTGGTCCCGGTCGGTTATCGCCTTCCAGACTTTCTCAATAGGGGCATTGTAAACACGTTCTACAATCAGTGGTTTAGTTTCCATAGCTGTTATTTTTTTGGTTGATTTTTATTCTTTAAGACTGAATCTTCCGCATTATCCCTTTCCAGAAATTCCCCGAGGGCATCCAGCTTCCTGTTCCAGAATTTCCTATAATGGCTCAGCCACAGGTCTACTTCCTTCAGCTTACGCATATCCGCGCTGCAAAAACGCTCCCTTCCTTTTTGCGACACCATGATCAGCCCACACTCGGTCAGAATCCTAATGTGCTTGGAAATTGCAGGCCTGCTCACCTGAAAATGACCGGCCACAGCATTCAGGTTTAAGGRACGCTCACTGAGCAAACCAATAATTTCCCGGCGCGTCGGGTCTGCAATTGCCTGAAAAACATCTCTTCTCATTTCCATAATCTGATACCATTTGGTTACAAATATAAAAGAAACCACTTGGTTACACAAATTTATTTTAAATTCATGTTTTAGGCCCTGCCATTGGAAGAAATCAAACAAAAAAAGCCATCCAGAAAATCCGGATGGCTTTGTCAGCAAATGCGAGCATAATCGGATAGAGGGTAAAAGATATCTACTAGGGATGCTATATCCGGAAAAATTGACCTTTGATGGAGCCCTGTATCGAACCACTTCCATGAACAAAACGGCTGATCTTATTTATTTGAAAAACAAAGAGTTACAAGTAAAAAAAAGACGAAAATCTGTTTTAAAGTCCTCGTCCCATAAAGGGTCATTTATGGGACAAATTTCATCCCGTTTTATTGCTGATTTGAAGCGATTAGCCGATTTATAAAGAAAAATGGATGAAATGGACGAGCTTGGAAAGCTGCTAAAAAGTTAAACTATTTTAGTCCACGAAAATGATTTTATATCGTCTGAAATTCGTCACTACTAGGGATGTTGTAACATCCCTAGTAGTGACGAAATATTTTAATTAAGTCAGATATTGCTCTAAATCATCTTTCCAGATCACAAATCCATTTCGTTCATCCGAATAATCATGTAAAAACGCGGCTGAAATTTATCGGTACTGATTGTAAAAATGCAAATCTCCCGTCATTTCGAATCTTATTAAGATCTTTATCAACATTATGAAGCGCATTTTTGAGCTCCGAAACTTCTTTTGAGGTATGCCATATATAAGTAGCCTCATCCGTATCCAGTGTCTCCATTACAATATGATATTGCTCTTTTCCAGTTAGAAGAAAAACAAAAGCAAACGGACTTAACACAAATCTTATTTTCAATACATTTCCAAGATGTAAGTCTGATAAATATCTTAGCTGTATTTTGTGCCGATAATTACCTCTAATCAATACATCCTTTAATAATTCTTCTCCCGACTCATATAATGTCTGGTTAGCATCACCGGCGCTAAGCTGGAACATTTCAACATTCTTACCTAAAAGATTTCCTTTTTTAAATAGATTCTTTTTAATGATAAAGTCTGGATTGAAAAAATTAAGTTCATCCTTCAGAAAAGATGCCAAGGCAGTACTTATTCCATTTCGATTGATTTCAATAGTATTTGACAACTTAATTACAAGCTTACCTGGTTCAATAACGTTTAAACTTTTAGAACTGGTCAACGAAAGAAATATTTGGTCTAAGTCATTGATAGAAATTCGGCGAATGCTGCTTAAAAACTCCCATTGATTTCTATAAGGGAGAGCTGTTTCTGACTCAATGAGGTAAGGCAATCAGATTTCCAAATCCTTTACCTGAATGTTTATCTTGATTGGGGAATAATCTGTCAAAACTAGAGTTTTTGTCAAAAGTAGAGACTATCCCTGCTCTCTCTAATAAAGTAAGTACAATTATTCTGCTCTTAAAAGCCGGATATGGTTGATTAAAAAATATCCAAACATGCCCACCTTTACCACTGCGCGAACGTTCCAGGTAAGCAGGGATATTGTAGCTTGCACATATAGTAATGAAACTTCTACAATCTTCCAACCAACTTTTTTTATCAAAATCTGCCGCTATCAACCAAGACGTATTGTCTTGTAAAAGTGGATACAATCCTGTTAGCTGTCTACCTTCAAGATGTCTTTGAATCTGATCGTCAGTCAAAGGAAGATAATTTGCGGTCTCTGAATTATTGGGGTTTGTACTTTTTTTATAAACCTTGCTGATATAAGGATCATACAATTTAGCAGGCATGTAACCACTTTTAGTTCCTTTTGACCAATGAATAGCATAAACATCTTCGCGCCCTTTAAATAAAGACCTGTATAATAGTAGATTGTCCACTGTTGAAATTCTGAGATAGCAAATTAAACAAAAGTAGAATAATTACCCTTTGTAATATATCAAAATCCATTCTATCATCAGCACCCATTTTGTTTTAAATTTTAATAATACGTATCTTTATATCATGACTACAATGACCATACAAGTTCCTGATGCCCTTGAGAGAGAGCATGATGAAACAACACGCCTTATTGCAGCCAAGCTATATGAAGCAGGTAAGCTTACTTTAAGACAAGCCGCTGAAATGTGCCAAATGAAAAAATGGGATTTTGCTGAAATCTTAATCAAATACGACGTGCACTACCTGGACGAAAGTGCAGCTGAAGATCTTGAAACATTTAGGCATGCTCATACAGGATAAAATTGTCATTACCGATGCCAGCTGTTTCATTACGCTGGACAAAATAGATGGTATGCATTTGCTCCAATCCTTGTACAAACAAGTAATAACAACTCCTGAGATAGCTGCTGAATTTGGTAAAAGACTATACCTAATTGGGTTGATGTAAAAGCCGTGCAGAATCGTGATTTATTATATAATTATGCTGAAACTGTGGATATAGGTGAGGCCAGTGCGATGGCGCTTGCATCAGAAATCCATGCTGACCTACTCATTATAGATGATGCAGGAGCTAGGAGATTTGCTAAAAAGCTTGAACTTAACATCACCGGAACCGTTGGTGTTATACTTAACGCAAAACTTAACGGTATCATTCCAGCAGTTAAACCATACACTGTCAAAATACAACAAACTAATTTTCGGATTTCTGATTGGTTAACTACACAGATTATTAAAGACGCTGGAGAATGATCGCGATCTAAACCAAGGATCTTCTATTAAACTGTCCCTTTTTGACATACCAAAATACCCTGTATACAAAAAAAGCAGTCTTTTCAGACTGCTTTTCAAAAACTTGGGGTGGAATATGGGGCTCGAACCCACGACCCTCGGTACCACAAACCGATGCTCTAACCAACTGAGCTAAAACCACCATGTGTTTTTCAACGCTACAAAAGTACGATTTAAAATATTTTATTCAAATCTTTTTTCAGTTAGATCGGATCTTTTTTTTAATCGATTAAATCTCAGTGGATTAAATTCTGGTGGAAATATAAAAAGTACCCTAAAAATTGCTTTTATGGCTTAAAAAGCTAGATTTGCCTAACATATGATTGAACTTTATACCGATGGAGCAGCTAGCGGCAACCCAGGGCCAGGTGGATACGGAGTGATTTTACGCTCAGGGTCTCACTATAAGGAACTGAGTGCGGGATTCCGTTTAACTACGAACAACAGAATGGAATTGCTGGCAGTTATAGTAGGCTTAAATGCACTAAAAAATCCAGGACAAGAAATTACCATATTCTCAGATTCCAAATACGTGATTGATTCTGTAGAAAAGAAGTGGGTATTTGGTTGGGTTAAAACAGGATTTAAAGGCAAAAAGAATAAAGACCTTTGGATGCGTTTTCTTAACGTTTATAAGCTACACCATGTTAAATTCGTTTGGATAAAGGGGCATAATAACCATCCCGAAAATGAACGCTGCGATGAACTTGCTGTTGCCGCCTCTAAAAACAGAAGTGCTTTGGGTGTTGATACGGAGTTTGAAATAGAGAGGAGTAAGACTGTCTGATCATATTATCCATGATTTAACTTATTAAGTCCATTCTTACGGCTTATTTAAAAGACGATTTTTAGTAACCAAAATATTTCGATTCATTAGTAAAAGGAAAAACTTCAAGAATAACTATATTGTTGGCGTCTTTTTACAGAATAAGATTTTGGAGAGATAGAATAACAAATGTAACCTAGATAATTTTCAAACTTTAATTAACCAAACATGAATTTATTAAAAAATAGATTTGCTTTAAAACTACAATTTGCTGTTGTTTTATTGGCTTGTCTTGCTGCCTGTAAAAGTGTAAAGACAGGAGCATCTAATGCTTCTGCTAAAAATCCGGAAGTAAAATTGGGCTGGGAACTTGGTTCTCAAGCTTATACTTTCAGATTATTCACATTTGCTGAGGCAATTAAAAAGATCGACAGCTGTAACTTAAGATATGTAGAGGCTTTCCCAGGTCAAAAAATAGGTGGCGGTATAGAAGGAACAATGGGACCTGATATGGATGACGCGAAAAGACAAGCTGTTTTAGCAAAGCTTAAAGAAAACAACGTAAAAGTTGTAGCATTTGGTGTAACAGGCGCTAACAGCGAAGCTGAATGGATTAAATTATTCGAATTCTGCAAAGCCATGGGCATTCATACCATTACTTCAGAACCTAATGAGAAAGATTTGCAGTTGGTATCTGATCTATGCGATAAATATCAGATCAATGTTGCTATTCACAATCACCCAAACCCATCTCATTATTGGAATCCTGATATCGTGTTAAATGCGATTAAAGGGAAAAGCAAACGCTTAGGCGCTTGCGCTGATATAGGCCACTGGGTACGTTCAGGATTAGATCCTGTTGAGTGCTTGAAAAAACTTGACGGACACGTATTACACTCGCACATGAAAGATCTTCATGAAAAAGGTAAAGGCGGACATGACGTGCATTGGGGAGAAGGTGTTTCTAACATCCCTGCAGTTATCGCAGAGTTAAAAAGACAAAACTTTAAAGGAGCTATCTCAGCTGAATATGAATACAACTGGGAAAGCAACAGCGCTGATGTAGCTGCTAGTGTAGTTAACTTCCGTAACCTTGTATCTAAATTGTAATTAACCCCAAACATGATAAAATTATCATTATTGAAACCAATAACAGCATTGTCGCTGTTATTGGTTTCTTCATATATAGTAAAGGCGCAATCGCCGGAAAAACCTGACGATAACAGGTTTACCAAAGTTGTGCTTCAACAAAAATTAGAAGAACCTATGCAATTCCAAATTCTGGATGGAGGAAAGGTTTTGTATGCAGAGCGTAAAGGGAAATTAAAAATATACGATCCTGCAACTAATAAAATGGATGTAATAGCAGATTTTGCTGTTAGCAGGGAGTACGTAAGCAAAAAAGGTGAGCGTTCCGAAGGTGAAGACGGGCTGCAGGGGGTTATCCTTGACCCTGATTATGCTAAAAACAAATGGATTTACATCTACTATTCTCCAAAAGATGTATCGGTAAACAGGCTTTCCAGATTTACATGGGCTGGCGGTAAACTGAACATGACTACTGAAAAGAAAGTATTAGACGTGGTGGTTCAACGTGAAGAATGCTGCCACGTAGGGGGCGGTATGTTATTCGATAAGGATAAAAACTTGTACTTAAGTACTGGTGATAATACCTTTTCAAGATCTTCGGATGGTTTTACACCTATCGACGAACGTCCGGGAGAGGCTCCGCGTGATGCTCAAAAATCGTCTGGTAATACTAACGATTTAAGAGGTAAAATTTTGCGTATCCATCCTGAACCAAATGGTACATATACCATTCCAGAAGGCAACCTGTTTCCTAAGGGGACAGCAAATACCCGCCCTGAAATTTATACCATGGGTAATAGAAACCCCTGGAGGTTAACTATAGATAGTCATACTGGTTGGTTATACTGGGGTGAAGTTGGTCCGGATGGTTCAAACTCTTCAGAATCTAGAGGTCCAAGATCCTATGATGAATTTAATGTGGCTAAAAAGTCGGGTAACTATGGCTGGCCTTATTTTATAGGGAATAACCAGGCATATCGTTATTATGATTTTGCGACTAAGAAATCGGGAGAGTTGTACGATGTACAAAAACCAATAAATAATTCCCCAAATAATACGGGATTAAAAGAATTACCTCCTGCGGTATCAGCCATGATCTGGTATCCTTATGCGGCCAGTGAAGAGTTTCCGGTGATGGGTAGTGGTGGCAGAAGTGCAGTTGGTGGTCCGGTATTTCACAAGTCTGATTTTGCCAATGCTAAATATTTGTTTCCTGCATATTATGAAGGTAAATGGTTAATTACCGACTGGGTACGTGGCTGGATATTAGCGGTAACTTTTGATGAAAATGGCATGTATAAATCTATGGAGCGTTTCTTGCCTGAGCTTACTTTAAGAGGTCCGATTGATATGAAATTTGGCCCTGATGGTAGTTTATATGTGCTTGAATATGGAAACGGATACTTTAAAGATAATCCGGAAGCTGAGTTAATCAAAATTGAGTTTAATGGCGGTAACCGCAAACCTCAGGTACAGGCAACTGCAAATAAAACTGCCGGTGCTTTGCCTTTAAAAGTAAAATTATCTTCGGCAGGTACAACTGATAGTGATGGTGATGTATTAAAGTACGAATGGAAAATTACCAAAGGCGGAATGTTAAAACAAACGTTTAAAACGGCTAACCCTGAAGTACAACTGGCAACAGCTGGTGTTTACAAAGCTACACTTACTGTTACAGATCCGCATGGTGCAAAAAATAGTAAATCGGTTGAATTGGTAGCCGGAAATGCAACCCCTGTAGTTAAGTTTAACTTTACAAAAGGGAACTCTAGTTTCTATTTCCCTGCCAGTATAATCAATTATGCGGTTAGTGTTACAGATAAGGAGGATGGAAGCCTTGCTGATAAAAGAATACCGGCTTCCCAGGTTTCTGTAGCCATCAATTACTTGTCTGAGGGGTATGACTTAACTGTTGTAGCGCAAAATCAGAATCAATTCGATGTTTCTGCACAATATGCTAAAGCAAAGGCTTTAATCAAGAAAAGTGATTGTAATGCTTGTCACGCTGTGGATACTAAATCTTTAGGTCCATCATTTACAGAAGTGGCGTTAAAGTATAAAGGAGATAAAACTGCAGAAGGAAAGCTTACTAAAAAGGTTATTGACGGCGGTTCGGGTGTATGGGGTGATGCAATGATGCCAGCGCACTCATCTATGTCTACTAATGAAGTGAACTCGATCATTAAATATGTATTGAGCTTTAGTGAAAAGAAAACTACGCAGAAATCACTTCCGGTAACAGGATCATACACTACAAATGTTCAACCAGATCAGCCTAACAAAGGAAGCTTTATTTTTAGAGCAGCCTATAAAGATCATGGAACTAAACTTGCGCCAGCGCAGTTTGGTGAAGATATAGTTGTTTTGCGCCATCCTTTTGTGCTTGTTAACAATACGGATAACGCTAATGAGATTAGCTTTAACGACAACAAGTCTGTTGCGACGGCTAAGAGCAAAGGTGCTTATCTGCAACTAAATAAAGTTGATTTAACGGATATTAAGAAGATTGAATTTATTGGTGCAGACAATGTGTCGGCAGGTAAAATTGAGATTCGCATCGATTCACCGGAAGGAAAACTTATCGGGCAATCATCTTCGAAAGAAAACGGCAGTTTAAATACCATTGCTGATATTGAGGTGCTTAAAGGTAAATACAATGTTTATTTTGTATTTACAGAGCCTTCTGCCCGCTTAAAGGCAATTAGTATGAAGAACCTTTAGGGCTTAAATAAATTACCGATGACGGCATGCTTTTAAAGCTGCCGTCATCTAATATATCTTGTTTGATATTTTACCATTCTGGTCAACAATAACTTTTTGTTCCTCGAGTAATTTCTTCAATTCAATTTTATAAAAGAATTTTTTACCCTCTTCATAACGATCTACATCATCAATTCTGAATCCTTTATAGTTTTGTTTAAGGGTATTCAACACCGCTGCCGGTAATTCTGAGGAACGAAGTTCTTTTTTATGTTTAACAATGCCTCCTTTACT
>NZ_JBFTIZ010000247.1:3488-13635 GCF_056395165.1 Pedobacter sp. 10L46_2 | reverse complement strand
CCTTTAAGACATCTTCTCCTTTCATCCCTTTTTTTAATTGATTTTCAAATGAGACTTCTACGCCATCAAAGTCATTAATAGAATAGCCTTTTAATAAATTGCTCTTCAGATCATTTTCCCCGTTTTTCCCTGCTATAAAGTAGAAATAGAAATTATTGTATTTATTTTCATGCATAACTTCCTGTAAAACTCCATTGGGATCCGATGTGATCACTCTTTCAAAATTTTTGCTGGTGGCAGACTTAAGGAAATCAGCTTCAGTTGAAGTCCCTAAGTTAAGGTCATTGATATTCCAGTTTTTGTCAATTTTTAAGACCGGCTTGTTTTTAATGTCCTTTGGATCTGTTCTGTTCTTCGTTAAGTCTTTCGTGTACGCTTCATTATCACACCCTCCAAAATCTATAAGGCCATTCATACTGTCCCAGTAACACTTTTTTGATAAATCAGAACTGTTTAAAACAATAAGCCTGTCATAGTCTGGAGCATAAAAAACATATTTATTTTCCTTCTTTACATTCCAATATAATCCATGATCTGTATTAGGATTCTTAGTTCCCTTTCCATATCGGATCTCAAGTTTTTTCAGGATCTCTTTTTTTAGATCTGGAGTCTTCATTTCCAATCTGAATCCATATATAACATCGTCAGCTTTATATTCTGTTAAAATTTTAGAAAGCTCTGTTTTGTCTTTAAATCCCTGCATTGCAAAATGACCACCTCCAAACTTGGTAATACTATCTGTTTTCAATCGTTCAGCATTAACCTGAAAAAATACTTTGTGCCCTTTTAAATCAATTCCATCAAATATGAATTTTCCTAAATTTTTCCCTTCAATCAGAAAGCAAAATGGGTACTCCACGGTGTTTACTTCAAGTGCATTTCTATCCTTAAAGTCAATCACATTTTCAATGGGTTCATCCAGGTTTAGTCTTGATAGATCTATTTTTTCCTGTCTATTGCAGGCAATCGTTAAAAATGAAAAAAAGATAAAACATAAATACTTCATGGTGTTCGCTAATTAAAATTACTAGATCACCAATATAAGAAGAAATAATGATGAGATCTTTGAAGTCAGGCATTGCACTGACCCTGATGATAGATAAGAAGATTTCAAAAATTATAAAAAAATCTAAAGACTTTTAAGACGGGATTGAGACTGATAGAAACCAAGAGGAAGTTAAACGAAATGATCTTAATGAATAATGCCCTCAGCAAGCCTTTGACAGCGTGCCAATTGAAATAATATCTTTAATTAAGCTATTTGTGTCAAATGGAGGCAGCCTGTCAAAAAAATCATTGTTAAGTAATTTAAATAACTTTCTTTATCTTCCAGTTGAATATTGAGATACCTCATGATAAGAACCTGCTGTCTGCTTTCCTTGATTTGTTCTGCTAGTATTTACTTTGCACAGGCAAAGGACGCTTATTACGGAGAAGTAATTACCAAAATTGACAATACCGATGAAGGTTCCGATACCAGCCGTCTGTTGTATTGCAGAAATACAGTTGGTAACCGTCTTTCCGTTTACGCAGTTAGAGACGGTGTAATCTCCGAAGCTGCATCTTACCGTTTTACCGAAACCAGCAGTGGGTTGTTCTGCGAGCGTAGATCGCTGATCTCTAGCGGGCAAATGAAAGAAAGTCTGCGCATAGAATTTGAAGACAAATTATCTACGGTAGTGATAAACAAGACCGACCGGTATACGCTTTTTCCCGCTTACTACCTTACCTTTAAACAAGAAGTCAAAGCCAGACACTCGATCATGGCTATGTTAAATTTGCTTTCGGATGCCATAGGCGATTATCCGATTGCTGATGCGCTCCCTTTGTTGAATTATACGCCTAAATTAACTAAAAAAATTTCCCAGGCCAGGATCGTTACGCAGCGCAGCCAGGCAGATATAAAAGATACCTGGACCTGCAAATATTATTACAATAAGCATAATTGGCTGGATTCAGTCAGGGCATTCTCGCCGGAAGAGATCCGGTTTAGCAAAAAGATCCATTACAGCCGGTCCAATGTTAGCTCGATCATTACCTACCTCAATATTGAGAGCCGGCAGACAACCAAAAGATCTATTACCTATGATATGACCAATGGTTCCACGCTCCAATGGCAAGAACAAGTATTTGAAACAGGTAAGAACCAAGAAACACTTTCCTCGATCACCCTAATTAAGAATGACCTAGGTATGCTGAGAAAAATGGAACCATCAAAGATAGAAGTTCTTGAGCTAATTAAAGCGGCTAAAAAACGATGAATCCACAGAGAAACATATCTATTAGCTTAACCATGGTCTTCCTTCCAAACCAGCTTATTAACACAGTCTAACAAAATTAGACTTGTTGAATAAAAGTAAATCTTTAAATTAGTAACCTATCAGAAACTATGGCCATACATGTTGCAATTACCCGAAAAATCCTTCCTGGAAAAGAACAGGAATTTAAAGAATCTCTGCGGAATTTTCTTGGGCAATCGTTTATTCACGATGGCGTGCAAGGAGCCGCAGTCATCTCCTCCTTTCCAGGAGCGTATAGTAATGAAATTGGTATATTAAGAACATTTAAAGACGAAAAAGAACGTGACGCATTCTATAATTCAGAGCAGTTCAACAAGTGGGAAGCTTATGCTTCCACCCTTACCGAACCAGCTGTCTACAGACAATTGACGGGTCTGGAGGCTTGGTTTCGTTCACCAAATCCACCACCAAGATGGAAGATGGCCATTGCTACTCTGTGCGGTGTATTTCCAACGAGCCTTTTTCTGTATTACGCTACTGGTTGGTTACTTATAGGTCTGCCCGCTCCATTCCGGTTGCTGCTAACCGCAACGCTCATGGTCGGCATATTGACATGGGTGGTGATGCCAGTGGTTATTAAAATTATGAAAAGCTGGCTAACCGGTAACATTAATTTCACAAACTAAGTTAGAAACAGTGTAGTCTACTAAAGAAAAATCAGATGGCAATATATATCAATTCCTTTGTCCTTTTCGTGGTCCTGTTACTAGCAAACGGGAACAGCCCGGCACAGTCCTCCAAATCGAAGCAGGCGGGAAAGCATTTCGAAGGGTTATGGCTGGATAAAAAAACGAGCAGGCATTTGGAGATATCTTTTAAAGACGGTTATGCAACAATTATTGACTGGACGGGCAAGTTCCAAAAGCGGGAAAGCGGTGATAGCTATAAGGCATTCCTAAAAAATGGAAAACTCATCATGCCGGAAGACATAGGACATCATGCAGCCTACGGTGAAATCATATCAAACGATCAAACGCTGATATACCTAACTAAATCGATTGGAGCAGGAAAAGCATCCGCCTGGGATAGACAGATCTTTACCAAAGCCCGCAGATAAAACCATTCACCTGCTCCTTGCGATTTCTTTGTTCCACTAAATCATCGGTAAGAGGAATGCAGTAGTTTTTAGTGATTACTTACCAATACACAAATTATAAGACACTATAAAACAACAACTTATTAAAAATAAGTAACATTTCAGATTTGTCGAAAATCATCGGTAGTAATTTAGACTGTAATGTTGACAACTAATATAATATATTTCTATTTACCCATGTCGAATTAATCAATTGTTCGGAAATATAACCTAGCTTTATGCATCAACCCATTGATATGAGAGCTGGAATTTTTATTGATAATTCGGGTAATCCCGGTACTAAGACTGAAAACAGATATGACTCTACGGACAGGAAAAGTTGGTATGCGCTGTTGTTATTTGCAAAAAATGGAAAAGAATTGCCGGTGTTTTTTATACCATTTCAGTAGTTGCTAACGCTATTGGCAACCAAACAAAACATGCAACCACGTGAAATCATGACTTTGCTAAACGTTCGATTTCATCGTGCAGATCCTGATCCCAATCTGGTGTTAATGAAAAGATAGCCCTGTTCCATTTATTATTGCCACCACTCGTTGTTACGCTGTGTAATTCCCTGAGCCAATTTCTGACATCCCGTGGAATTTTTCTGACAGAAAGATCAATTGTTGTGTTATTAACCTGATAGTCGCCTGTATAAGCGACAACTCCATTTGCGACAACTTCAATATCTAATTTTGCCTCTGCCCAATTAGCATCCTCGATAGCATTTGAAATGCTTTGTGCTATGTTTAAATAAATTTCGTCTATGGTCATCATCAATCTTTTGCTAAACGTTCGACTTCGTCCTGAAAATCCTGATCCCATATAAACTCCATATCGAATTTGCCCTCAGAAGATAATTCATAAACTGCCCCGTTCCACTTGCTACCGTTACCTTCTGTCGTGATTTGGTGGAGCTCCAGGATGTCGAATGTCAATTGGAAATCAAACTCCTCGACATCCAATTGCTTTTCATGGCCTTTTGCATCATAATAAACACCGGTGTTGCTGACCATGCCGTCCAGCACCTCCAGTCGTAGGACCGCATTTTGCCAATCCTCTTTAATAACGCCGCTTATGTTTTTTGCAATGCTTTGGTAAATTTCATCTACTGTCATAATTTGTTGCTTTACTTAGCATTAAAGTTTATCCTAAATTCCTGATCCTGATAGATTCCATATCAAATTTGTCATCTTGGTGTCTATGCCTATCCAAGATGTTAAATGACTCCAGCAAGAGCACTATGAGGCAATTTAGTGATTATTTATCTAACTGTAATGTCCTAGAGATGCTAAAAACAGGCTACTTTCTAGACTTAAGATACTCCGAAATATCAAAAATCCAATCTCCACCTTTGTCAAATAAAAAAGAAACGATACCTAAAATCACCAAGTAGGAAATCAACCTTTTAAAGAATAATCTATATCGGTTTTCATCTTTTATGAACTCAAAATTTAATAGCAGAAATAATAGTCCGGCTATAACCCCGGATGGAATGCCTCCCCAAACCGCCACTACAGGTGAGAGCCATCCCGCTGGATATAAGAAAAACCAAACGATAAAACTGAATAAGGCACTGCAGATTAGAAAAAGTAATCCTTTATAAAAATGCTTTCCCATTAAGCCAAACATTAATGTAAACATGGCTACAGTCAGGGATAAAAAAGTAAATTTCAGATCTGTTATGTAGTTTGTTCGATTGTACTCGAATGGGAAAATGAAGCATAAGCAGATGGTTAAAATAACCACGCCAGCAATTAAGATTGGCTTTCTGGCTTTAATTCCCTCGTTCATGCTATTTCTTCGTATATTTTCTTTCAAACTCTTGTCTAAGATAGACTTCTTTTCTCCGTTTTTATGTGAAACATATCACCTTCAATAGAAATAAATATGAGAGCGCTCCCACTGTTCTGCCCGGACTAGCAGCTGATCAGCCTTGGTGGCTATGCCCCAAAAAATTATTATATTTCGCCCAACGTATAATATGCAGGACTTTAATACCTGTCATGATACCTTTGATCAAACAACCGGGGAGTTATTTTGAACTGGCCGGCAGAAAAACTACCACCGAAATATGAAAATTGAGCAACACTTATCTAAGAATGAGCTGACTGACAAGCAATTTTTGGTGATTGCACTTGAAACGGTTAAATATCTCGGTTGGCGCATCAGATTTATCTCAGATGCCGGTGTCATTGCTTACACCGATAATGGCGAGCATTCCTGGAACGGAGAAATCACTGTTAAATTAAACGAGTCTGGTGCCATGGTGCAATGTGTCACCATATCCAATCTGCTGAATGACTACGGACGCAGCGAAGCCGCGGTACATGCATTTATTTTCTCATTTGAAAAGTTGAAATCAGAGATCAGCGAAGATGAAGTGCGTGAAAAATATAAAATCTATAAAAAAGATTTTGTTCCCGCTTACGAAGATACTTTAAAGCCTGATATCAGACCGAAATTTCATTTTTTCGGCGGGTTGCTATCCTTTTTTAAACCGGCAAAAGGCTATTTCTTTACCCCTATTCTAATTGTACTCAATATTTTAATCTACCTCATCATGGTATGTTCGGGTGTAGCTGTATTCGAACCTGATGCTGCCAGCATGACCACATGGGGAGCGAACGCAACCATTTATACGCTCGGGGGTCAGTGGTGGAGATTAATTACGAGCTGCTTTATTCACTTCGGTTTCATCCACTTGCTACTAAATACGTACGCGCTTGCTTTTGTAGGGTTATTTTTAGAACCGTTTCTGGGAAGGGTAAAATTCATCACAGCATACCTCCTGGCCGGCATTTTTGCAAGTGTGATCAGCCTTTGGTGGCATGACAATACTGTGAGTGCTGGCGCCTCAGGCGCTATCTTCGGATTATATGGGGTATTCCTTGCGCTGTTAAGCACAAATCACATCGAGAGTTCCATGCGTAAAGGTTTGCTAACAAACATCGGCCTATTTGTGGTTTACAATTTAGTATTCGGCAGTTTCAAAGGCGGAATAGATAACGCAGCACACCTGGGGGGACTACTTGCCGGCCTGATGATCGGATACGCTTATTACCCGGCTTTGCAGAAACCAGGTGAAGTCTTGTTAAAATGGCTTACACCGATATTGTCGGTAACTGTTGTCATGCTTGTTTCAGCGGTAATTTACGTTAACCTAGCCAATAGTGACAAGGTCACCTATCAGAAGCAGATCCAGGAATTTTATAAAATCGATACCGATGCATTAAAAGTACTAAGGGGACAGGAAAACAATACGGGGGAAGAACTAGTTCGGGCACTGCAACACGGAAAATCAGCATGGAGCAATGGTATTGAATTGATCACCGAATTGGATAAAATGAACCTCTCTAACCGGTTACACCTGCGTAACCAAACGCTCATCAAATATTGCAGACTAAGAATAAAAACTTGTGAACTAATCGCTCAGAACCCGGAGCAAGGAATAAATAGCTATTCACCACAAATGCAACAGATTAATACGCGAATAGGGAAAGTCCTTGACGATCTGAAATAAGACTAAGGGTATAAATAGACCAAGCAGCCAATTATCAATCGATATAATCGTTTCCATGAAGCCTTTTTCTTGCCTCTAATGAGTAATAACAAAATATAAGGCCTCCGATATCCACACCATTCTTTTTGCTCTTGTCTTCAATCCAGTAACCAATATCATCAAGACTTGAATCTTCTTTAAAGTCTTTCAATAGTTCTTCCGGTCTCAATTCTACATTTGACGAAAGGACAATAATGCCACTCTCCTCAAGGTGTTTTATTTTTTCAACGATTTCATCACCTACAAAACAAGTAAAATAAGTTTTGTCGTAGCTTCTGGCCACAAGTGCGGATCTGCCTCCATTTGTTTGCAATTCAAGCCAAGCATCCGTCCCCATAATATACCACAATGCATCGCCTGCATCCATGGCATAATCTTGCAATTCTGCAAGTTCATCATTCAAAATTGCGATGATAAGATTTTCTCCTATGGCAATGCAAAAAGGTTGTTTTCTTTCCATGATTATAAAATATTGCTGAGTAATTATTACCGAATTTGGTTAATTATAAAGTATTTTCGCAATCCGGCGTGTATACAGACAATTTCTACAAAAATGGAGAATTAATTAGCGAGGAAGAGTTTTTGAAATACAAAACTATAGATTAATTCATATAGTTGTACAATAGCATGAAAACAACGCGCACCTTATTTTTTTCTCTGGCATTCCTCCTGTTTTCCTGTGGAGCAAAGCATGATGAGAAGCAGCTTAGTGCAACGGAAACCCTTCATTCAGTTAAACAAAACAAGATAGATTCGATTCCCGCTAAAATAACTGAGCTTGAAGAATTGGCCGCTGGTATGTCCGCTTCCAGAGAAAGCTATTTAAATGATGGAAGTACAGGGGCTGAAGAAAGATTCATTAAAGCCCTTGGAGAGGCATTAAAGCAGCCAGGTAGCTTTCAGAACGATTTTGCCAGCCTTAAGCAGTACGAAATTAACGTAATAACTGCCGATGACCATAAACTTAGGCTGTTTTACTGACTTTCTCCTTATTCCGGAACGATGTGGCATGTGCAGAATATTGTTCAGTACCAGGGTAAAAATAACATCGTAACTACGGTTTTATTTAATGATCTCTAAGAGGATAAAGGTGATGAAGGAAGCCCCACACCGTTTTTTGAACATGTATATAGCTTAAATATCTCACCTCAAAAGACTTATTTGCTTACAGGGCATGGGCAAATGAGCGGTACAGAGTCTTATAGCGTAAGCCACGCTTTAGTGATCAATCACTCCAAATTTAGCATCGACAAACCGCTGTTTAAATTGGCGAGAGCACTCAAAACCCAATTGTTTGCCTCCGCCATAGTTAAAGAGGATCAGGATAAAGAGAAACTTAGGGTGCAAATGGCTATGATTTACAATCCTCAGGATAAAACCATCAGTTATCCGGAGGTTAACGAAACTAAAAACGAATCTGTTTTCAGTGGAAAAAGAAATATGCTAACCTTTCGGGATGGAATGTTCAGGTAACAAGCAGTCTTCTGCCCATTTAAAACTTATCAAAGGGTGGTAAATATTCGGGCCACTCAGCGGTGACATGAATTTGCAATGGTCTTGTGACTATATTATAGAATAGATAAATAATGGCTAAATTGTCGACGATGTCTTCTGTTTCATGATGAACCAAACGGGCATTAACAATTAATGTATTTAAAATCTTTACAGGAACGAAATAAAAATAACAGACATAACCCTATTGAAATGATAAAACAATACCGATTGTTACTTTTAGCGCTTTTGCTGATAGGTTGTAAAAAGGAACCCGCTATAGAACTGGAAGACTTTAACCTGAACAGCAAGGTATCAACGTTTGTATCGGACAAAAACAAGTACAAAACTTATACTAATTATTATCAAATAAAATCTGAAATAATTGGCGCGGACACTGTTTCAGATGGCGAATTAATAGGAAGCGAGCAACCCATAAGAATTGACTATAAACAGCAAATGTTTTCTTACGAAGATGTCATTGCAAGATTCGGTGATTTTGAATTTAATGCCATCAATTTTGCCACAACGGTAACCGGGAAACTGATGGTTTTCAACGCGGTTGCTGGGAAGATCTCTTTGAAAGAAACTCAAAGCTTTGTGCAGCTATTTAATGACAAATATGGGAAGGCAGCTAAAACTAAGGGTGAGTTCATTAAACCATTTGATATTTATACCTGGCAATTAAAAGACAGGATCATTAAATATTGTGTGGTAAGTGAAGATGATAGCAATGCTTTGAAAGTTGGTACTGATAAGAACCAGCACACCGTAAAACAGGGAAAGAAGGAAACTTATCTTAAAGCATTTATATATATTATCAAGAAGGAATATGCAGACCAGGTAATTGGCCAAATGAGTAGTGGCGACCTACTGTATTGCGATTAAAAACTGTTGCCTGGTGTCAACTGAAGAGCTCTACACCCTAATGGGTGAGTTCAGGCAAACAGCAATAATCTACTAAAGAACAATCAGATGGCAACCTATATCAATTCCTTTATCCTTTTCATGGTCCTGTTAGCGTTAAATGGAACCTGCCCGGCACAGTCGTCTAAACCCAAACAGACGGAAAGGCATTATGAAGGCTTATGGGTGGATAAAAAAACGACCAGGCATTTGGAGATATCGTTTAAAGGCGGTTATGCAACAATTATAGACTGGACAAGCAAGTTCCAAAAGCGGGAAAGCGGTGATAGCTATAAGGCATTCCTCAAAAATGGGAAAACTCATCATGCCCGAAGACAGAGAACATCAAGCAGCCTAGAGTGAAATCATAGCAAAAGATCAAAGACTGATCTACCTGACCAAATCGATTAGAGCAGGAAAAGCATCCACTTGAGGTAGACAGAGCTTTACCAGAGCGCGCAGATAAAACAAGCTGTGTTCCCAGCGGTCTGATCAAACCCGCAATGAAGCTTCAGCGCAAGCCAAAAAACCCTGCCTAAAATGTAGGATCCGTCAAGCTGGCAATTTATCTCCATATCATGATACTCTTGTTTTGCTTCACATACCATGATTACCACATCGTCAGGATAGAAGTACTATACCCGGCTCTTCTTTAAAACCAAAAACCCCAAGGTCGCTCAAAAAGCGGAGTTCTGTTTAAAAAAAAGCATTGACTGCCAGCAAGCAGGTTGGGGATCGGGATAATTTAGGCTATTTTTCTGCAGAGCTAGCACTACTGCAGGAAAATAATGGTCAATATCAGGACGCACT
>NZ_JBFTIZ010000247.1:0-3475 GCF_056395165.1 Pedobacter sp. 10L46_2 | reverse complement strand
ATATCAGGACGCACTTCAGAACTACAAAAGATCCAGACAGATTACCGATTCGCTGTACTCACAGGAAAGCAAAAACAAAATTGCATCACTGGAGGCACAATATGCTTTTCGGAAAAAAGAAGAAACCTACAAACAACAGCAGCAACTCTCAAAACTGCAAATGAGACAGCTTACCTCTCTGGCGCATTGGCCATCCTACTGATCAGTTCAGTTTTACTCTATTTGCTGAACCGTTCCCGGATCAGGCACCTGCGCTTAAAAAATGAAATGCAGCGAAAAAAGGCAGAACAGCAGAACAAAGAACTGATCAATCAGAATAAACTATCAGAAAGTGAATTAAAAGCAATCAGGGCGCAGATGAACCCACATTTCATATTTAATGTACTGAATTCAATTGAATCCTATATCGTTGAAAACGATTCAAAAACTGCCGGCAGCCTGGTACAAAAGTTTGCCGCACTGAGCAGGCTGATCTTAGAGAACTCTACCCAGAGCATGGTTTCGGCCGACAGGGAATGGAAAGCACTCCGGTTGTATGCCGAACTGGAAGTGATGCGTTTCAACAAGCAATTTAGCTGTTCATTTTATACAGAGTCTTCTATTGATCTTTCCAGGTTACTCCTACCTCCCATGCTGGTACAGCCACTAATTGAAAATGCCATACATCATGGTATGCGGAATTCAACAGCCGAAAATAATGCCATCACAGTAAGCCTGGAACAAACCGAAAATACCCTGCTTTTTACTGTTTCAGACAATGGGATCGGCATGGTTGAAGCCAAAAAAATCAAAACTTTCTCAGCTATCAAAGGCCAATCCATCGGTATCGCCTCCATAAAAGAACGGATTGAAATCTTTAATGTCATGAACCATGAACACCCAGCCCAGTTCGAACTTCGCAATAAACAAAGTAATGAAGGGATGGGAACTATTGCAAAACTGACACTTCCTAAAGTTTTCAGAGAGATCTGAAAGCTCGATAATAGGCCGTGATTTCAGATTCAAATAACCCCATTTTCAATAACTTCAATATTTAATCTGACTTGTGTTCAACTGTTACTCCCAATCGCTTTTGAAATGCTTTGGACTTTGACAATCCTCTTTAATTATGCCGGTAATGTTTTTTGCAATGTTTAGTCACATAACTTATAAACAATAAGCCATATACTTGTCATTACTTAGCGTAATTATGCAGTAATTATCATCGATTATTTTCCAATGCAAAACTTACTGAATATGTTCTCAAGCAAATCATCGGTAGTAACCTGACCGGTTATCTCTCCTAAATAATGTAATGCTTGTTTAATATCCATTGCTAAAAAGTCAGAAGTAACTGGATTATCCAAACCATTAGCTACACTATTTAACGCTGCCTGAGTTTTTTGTAATGCCTCTACGTGCCTGATATTGGTGACCATGGTATGGTTATCTGAGAGCTTATCTCCTACTGCAGTGTCGTAAAGCAATTGTTTCAGTTCCTCAATCTGTTGATTCTCTTTAGCCGAGATGGCAATAAACTGGATATCTGAAGGAAGATTAAGCTCCTTTAACCGGTCGCTATAAGAAAGATCCATTTTATTAGCGACAGCTAAAAAAGGTATGCCAGGTTTATGTAAGCGGGCAATATCATCATGAATTTCGGTGGCCGAGGTATTAACCACATCAAACAAATACACTAACAATGCCGACTGACTAATCTTTTGCATGGTTTTTTCAACCCCAATAGCCTCAATAGTATCAGTGGCTTCACGGATACCAGCAGTATCGATCAATCTAAAGTTGATGCCGTTGATATTTAAAAGCTCCTCAATAGTGTCACGAGTTGTTCCGGCTATCTCACTAACAATTGCTCTGTCTTCATTTAAAAGTGCATTTAGTAGGGTCGATTTACCTGCATTTGGCCTGCCCGCTATTACTGTGTTAATTCCCTGCTTTATAACATTCCCAAGCTCAAAAGAGCGGATTAGTTTATTTAATACAATAGTAATTTTGGCAATCAGTTCCTGCAATTGATCTCTATTAGCAAACTCAACGTCTTCCTCAGCAAAATCAAGCTCAAGTTCAATCATAGAAGCAAAGTGAATCAATTGTTCGCGCAATACATTAAGTTCAGTACTAAAACCACCTCTTAGTTGATTCATAGCTACCTGATGAGCAGCAGCTGAATCTGAAGAAATTAAATCAGCGACAGCTTCAGCCTGAGATAAATCCAGTCCTCCATTTAAAAATGCCCTTAAAGTAAATTCACCAGGTTTTGCCGCACTGGCACCTTTCTTTATCAAAAGCGTGATAATCTGCTGAATGATATAATTAGAACCATGACAAGATATTTCGACAACGTTTTCCTTTGTATATGATTTTGGAGCAACAAATAAACTCACTAGAACCTCATCTATAACTGCATTTCCATCTTTAATTAAACCAAAGTGTATGGTGTGAGATTCCTGATCCAGCAAATTTTTACCACTAAAAACCGAGTTTGTAATAGCTATTGAATCTTTGCCTGAAAGACGTATAACACCTATTGCGCCCACTCCTGGCGGTGTAGATAAAGCAACTATGGTTTCGTTTGTGATCATTTGTTCTGTGTATGTATAGATTTGCAAAACTAGCCAAACATTTCATACCTTTCAGTGTTACTCATTGAAAAATCTAAATACTTTACCTATGACAGACATGCCTCTTACCGTAAAACGATCAATCGAATTATTGGGTCTGGTTTTATTAGTAGCGATCTTAGTAGTCGGCAACAACATTATTATGCCGGTAATTATGGCTTTTTTCATCAGCATTGTCGTGCTGCCAATTTATCGTTTTCTTATTAGAAGAAAACTTCCTGAAGCGGTTGCCATTATTCTCCCTATTTTATTGCTGGTGATCCTGATCGGTCTTATTGTATGGTTTTTCTCTTCCCAGATAGGTATTCTAGTAGATGATTTTCCGCAGATCAAGAACAATGTAAACATACACCTGAAGTCTTTAAGTAATTGGATAAGTAACATTAGTCATATCTCTACAACAGAGCAGCTTAAGTTTATTACCGAAAAAAGTGACGATCTTTTGGGGATGGCCGGTAAGGCGGCAAGCGGGGCTGCAGTTACTTTAAGCTCTGTATTCGTTTTTGTTGGCCTGTTACCTATTTATATTTACTTGATGCTGTTCTACAAAGATATTTTACTTCGTTTTATATTTATGTGGTTTAAGCCAGAACACCATCCAAAGGTAAAAGAGGCTATTTTTGAGACAGAAGTAATCATCAAAAGTTACCTGGTGGGCCTGTTAATCCAGGTCAGCTATATGACGATCTTATTGGGTGGCATTCTGTTTTTTGTGGGAATTAAGCATGCATTGCTTATCGGGGTGATCTTTGCCATCCTGAATTTAATCCCTTATGTTGGCGCGTTGGTAGGTAATATTATTGGTGTTCTGTTAACGCTTACATCGTCTACCGAACTGTGGCCGGTGCTTACTGTAC
>NZ_JBFTIZ010000246.1:0-9794 GCF_056395165.1 Pedobacter sp. 10L46_2 | reverse complement strand
GTTTTGTATAGCTCATAATTTTGGTAAAAAAAGAAATTATGATAGCAATAACAGGAGCAAACGGAAACCTTGGTAAAGCAACTATAGGTTTTCTATTGAAAAAGATTAAGCCAGAGCAAATTGTGGCGATAGTAAGAGATCCAAAGAAAATGGAGGATCTAAAAAATTCAGGTATTCAAATTCGCATTGCCGATTATGATGATCTTGAATCGTTAAATGAAGCATTGAAGGGAGTTGATAAGCTATTGCAAATATCTGCAATAAGTATAGGCGATCAGGGTGTTAAAGAGGAAGCTAATGTGGTTACGGCCGCAAAACAGCAGGGCGTGCAGCATATTGTTTATACTGGTGCTGTAAAGCCAAAATTGGATGCGTACTTTATGGCAACGCAACAATGTTTGGCAACAGAAAAGGCTATTTTGGATTCAGGAATACCGCATACCTTTTTTGGCAATAGTTTGTATATGGAAACTATTCCAATATTTATTGGCGAGGCATTGGAGCATGGCAATATTTACTATCCGGCAGGTAATGGAGCCGTAAGTTTTGTGTCGCGTGTGGATATTGCTGAGGCGCTAAGTAACGTACTTGCAGGTAATGGCCATGAAAATAGGCGGTACGAAATAACGGGTTCAAAGGCTTATACTTTTAAAGATGTAGCTGCAATTTTAACAGCGGAAAGGGGGATAGAGGTTTCTTATGTGAATATCCCTAATGTTGTTTTAGCTGAAGAGCTGGATAAGTTTCAAATGCCGGATGAGCAGATAGTCTGGCAGTTGAGTTTGGCGGATAGCATTAAAGCTGATGAGTTTTCTTATGTAGATGATACACTAGAGGAATTATTGAAGCGCAAACCATTTGAGCTTAAGGAATATCTAAGAAATCTTTAGTAATTTATGGAAAAGTTAAATCGTATGATCTCGTTAACAAATATAGTATTGGTGCTTGCGGGCACCACAACTGCGCTGATGGCCGGATTGTTTTATGCCTGGTCTTGTTCAGTGAATCTGGGTTTGGCAAAGCTGTCGGATGAAGGGTATTTAACTGCAATGCAAGAAATTAACAGAGCGATATTAAATCCGGTATTCTTTGCCGGATTTTTTGGAGCATTGGTGCTATTGCCATTAAGCGCATACCTACATTATGGTCAACCTGTTCAGCTTAAGTTCTGGTTATTGGTTGCTGCGGCTTTGTGTTACATTAT
Source organism: Pedobacter sp. 10L46_2 (assembly GCF_056395165.1). Lineage (NCBI taxonomy): Bacteria > Pseudomonadati > Bacteroidota > Sphingobacteriia > Sphingobacteriales > Sphingobacteriaceae > Pedobacter > Pedobacter sp. 10L46_2. Next base: position 8,590 of record NZ_JBFTIZ010000246.1, on the reverse strand, counting down.
CGGCACTTTTGGCGTTACTATTTTTGGTAATGTACCACTTAATAATGCATTGGATACTTTCGACCTGAAATCTGCAACTGCGGAAGCCATGAGGTTGCAAAGGAGTGGCTTCGAGAACACATGGAGCTATTTAAATACCATCAGGGCCGTTGCCGCTACTATGGCCATTGTGTTGGTAATAATTGCTTGTTTGTACCCCAACGGGGCGCAAACAAGCAACTAATAATGAGAATTGTTATATCGTTTTTGGTGTATATACTTTGATTACACCATCGTTTTCACTGCTTACTACCAATAAGCTTTTTTTGGTAGGACTATTTTTTGCAGAAATAAATAGTACTCCTTCAGGAGCATCACCACATTTTAAAAGCTGCAAGAAAACTGGTTTAACCGGATTAGTTACATCATATACTGCTACTGCATCGGCTCTTTCCATACCTACAAAGGCAACTTTTTTGGTTCCAACGGTTCCAATTGTTATTCCTTCGGGCTCAACACTTTTGTCGTCGCTTCTGCCATCATCATAAGTGTTGTTAGTGGCGCATTTAGCATCCAACTCATTTTTGCTGTCGAAAATCTGACTTCCATTATTACCATTCCAAACACTAAACGAACGGGATCCTAATGAATATAATGCATCGAAAACTCCATCACCATTAGCATCTCCCAGGGTTGTTGTAATGTTTAAACGACCAAGTTTACCATCTTTTCTTAATTCGGCAGCATTTGGGAAAGCTGTAGGATCAAGCACAAAATCCTTTACTCTTTTTATTTCTGAGAAGGCATCATATTCTCTTGCATCACCTTCGTTGGCAGTAAATAAGTATGGAGTTCCGTTTTGCTCAAGTACGGCAATAGCATCTGGCATATAAATGCCCTTTACAGGCCATTTTGCAGGAGCAAAGCCACTGTCTTTATCGCTCGGATCTATTTCGTTACCGTCAGTATTGTAATCTTTAAAACCAAGCGGGAATATATTAGTGATGGTTTTAGAAGCGATATCGATTTTAGCTATTGCATTGTTCTCTTGTAAAGTAACCCATGCAGTTTTTGAATCGTCAGAAACTGTAATGTATTCGGGCTCTATATCATTTACAAAGCTTTTGCCCAGGCCAAAGATTCTAAACCCTTTGGCTGTTAATGCAGCTTGTTGACCTATCATAGACGAGAAGTCGATGGTTGTTACCGCGTAATTGTCATTAACAGATATTATTGAGATTGTACCAGCCGGATCACTTGTATAATCGGTATTAGGTTCTCCTTCATTTGCGGTTAAAATGTATTTTCCATCAGGAGAAAAGGTAACCATATCTGGCAACGCACCTACATTAATTTCACTGATTTTACTGTGGTCGGTGGTTTTAAATACGATAACCTTACCGTTTGCTTGTTTGTTGTTAGCCTGGATAGCTGCAGCTAGTTTGGCATCATGCACTGCAACACTGTTAACAGCACCTCCATATGGAGTAACACTTATATAACCAGTGGCTTTCATATTTGATGGATTTGCAAAATCAACAACCTCAATTCTATTAACCTGATTTGGCTCGCCTTCATTTTCATTTTTTACAACAAAGAGTTTATTTGTTGCAGGATCAAATGCAGAGATTTCAGCTGCGCCAAGTTCTCCGATATCAAGAGATCCAATCTCAGCGTATGTGGCCGGATCTTCATTTAAAACAACCTCCTGGTCTGTTGATGGCTTCTCTTTTTTACAGCTGAGTAAACCAATTACAAGGAAACTAAATAGTAGCGTTCTTTTCATGTATCGTATATGTTTAAGCAGCGAATGTATTGTTGGAAGATTACTATTATCTAAGTATAAGATTATGTTATTGTTAAAATAATTTTAGATGTTGTCCCTATTTGGTATTACTTAGTTGTCTTTCATTATAACTAATCAATACCTATGAAATATTCTCAATTCGGATTATTGTTATTTCTTTTGTTTTTATTGACATTTCCTCCTTTTAATTGTTTCGCTCAGCTTCCATTCTATGGGGACATGCGAAGACCTAAAGGGCAAGTACAGTCATTTACTGAGAAATGTTACGAAACTACCGGGGGTATAAATACTTTGGTTCAAAAAAGAAGTTATAGTTATGACTTAAATGGAAAACTGATTGAGCAAAAAATATATGATACGATAGATAGTAACGCCGTCGAGCAAACCATAAGTTATGTGTATGAGGATAAGGAACTCTCAGAAGAGCAAGGGGATGGTGAACATGGCTACAGGATTAAATACATGTATTATGATAGCGGGAAGATGATGGCGAAAAAATATATTTCTGATTCGGTGAAAAGCCTGGAACGTTATGAGTATGACGATAAAAATAATAGGAGCTTACGTGTTTGTTATGATGGATATGGAGAATTAAAGCTTAAGGAAGTTTATAAGTATGATGGCTTAAATAACCTCATACTAAAGGTGTGGAATGATTATGATACGACTTTAAATAGTGGAAGTATAGCCTACTCAATTGAACCCACTTTACTGTTAGGCGGCGAAAGGGCGTATGCTTCAAATGGACATTTAAAACATTCTATTACTTATGAATATGATGATAACAATAATATAGTTCAAGAGATTCGATATACCGGAGGAGGCTTTGTTGACTGGAAGAAAAAATACTCATACGAGTATGATGAGAAGGGTAATTGGTTTACACTCAATAATAAAAATAAAGTAAGTACTTATTTAACCAAAAGAGAGATTAGCTACTATTAAATATTATGAAACGAGCGCTCTACATTCCTTCCTTTTTTGTTGTAATCCTAGTTTTAGCATTTATTCCCCGAGATAATGATCCGGTTGATAAGCTAATTACATCTTTGCAAAAATGGGTAGAAACTAACCCACAGGAAAAGGTTTACCTGCATACTGATAAGCCTTATTATGCAGTTGGTGATACCATTTGGTTTAAGGCGTATGTAACAATGGGGAGCAGGCATAAGCCATCAACCCATAGCGGGATAGTGTATGTAGACCTGATTAACGAAAAAGACTCTATTCAGAAGACGCTTAAGCTTCAATTGACTAAAGGAATGTCGGCTGGTGATTTGATACTAGCAGATGATTTTAAAGAGGGTAGCTATAGACTGAGGGCTTATACGCAATGGATGCGCAATTCGGATAAAGATTACTTTTTTGACCATACTTTTATGATTGGTGATCCCTTCCTTAACACTACAGATGCCAAATCGAATTCCAGGATTGTAAAGAAGGAAACTAAAGAAAAGGTAAGTAAAAAGGCTATTTTAAAAGGCGAACTTTCTGATAGTGCTGTTCAGTTTTTTCCGGAAAGTGGAGATTTAATTAATGGAATAACCTCCAAGGTAGCTTTTAAAGCTATAGGAGTTAATGGCACTGGAATAAGTATTAAAGGCAAAATAAAAGACAATGAGGGTAAAGAAATTGCTGGTTTCTCTAGCTTATATGCCGGGATGGGCGCTTTTAATCTGAAGCCTGAATTAGGGAAGAGTTACATCGCAGAAATAGTTTATCCTGATGGATCAGAAAAACAAGTAATGCTTCCTAAAGTGAGCGATGAAGGTTATGTTGTGTCAATTAATCAGGATAATAAAGATAGTTTAAATGTCAGTATTAAAGCTTCTTCAGGTTTATATCAGTCGGCCAAAACTGTTGCTTTAATCGTACAATCTTCTGGAGAGGTTATTTATTCTTCTTCAATAAAAATAACCAAATCGATAATGTCAATACGACTATTTAAAGGTAGTTTTCCGACAGGAATTGCTCAGTTTACCTTGTTTAACAATGAAGGTGACCCTTTGAATGAGAGGATAGCATTTGTTAAAAGCAGAGATTTAATGCAATTGAAGTTGAACACTGAAAAGACAAGCTATAATACTAAGGAAAATGTTTGGATAGAGATGGAATCAAAGGATCCTTTCGGAAAACCCGTGGACGGAAACTTCTCTGTCACTGTTATTAATGAGGGTAAGGTACCTTTTGACGAGGCCTCGGAAAGTTCAATACTGTCTAACCTATTGCTGAGTTCTGATTTGAAAGGCTATATAGAAAAGCCCAATGATTATTTTATTAATGAAAGCGAAGAAACCAGTAGAGCTTTGGATAACCTGATGTTGACACAAGGCTATAGGAGGTTTGTGTGGAACAGTCTTGGTCGGGCTTTAGCCCCAGTTTACAAAATCGAAAAGTCGGGTATAGAGATTTCTGGAAGGGTAGTTGCCTTAGGAAATAAGCCGCTTGTAAATGCCAAGGTGAATCTACTTTCATTAAATGGAGGCATTATGGAAGATACCAGGACATATTCTGATGGAAGATTTAAGTTTGATGACTTAATATTTAAAGATGGTTTTAAGTTTGTAGTGCAAGCCAGGACGCATGACAATCGAAAAAATGTTGAAGTAATACTAGATAGTGCTCACGTACAGGGTATTACTAAGAATAAAAATTTGCCAGATGTTGGTAATGGCACTAGCACAGATATTAAAGTGTATCTTGAAAATAGCTGGAATCAGGATCAGGCATTACCTAAGTTTGGCAGGTTAAGTCGTGTTCAAAGGCTTAGAGAAGTAAAAATAATAGCTAAAAAAAGGGAAAGTGAAAAACTTGCCCCTCAGGGAATGCTGCAGATTCCGGAAGGGCATGCTGATCAAACCTTTTTTCTTGAAAAACCTGAGGTTTGCGCCAATTTGGGGGTGTGTTTACAAGGAAGATTACACGGAGTGCTTTTCGGGAAGGTGGGAATAGTTAATAATTATCCACTCTCAAGACCTGACCCAATCGATTCAGCGTCACTTATGCAGATTGTACTTAACGGAAGGAAAATCGAGGATCCAATAGAGATTGCAGGAATATTTGATAGTAATGAAATAGATCCCATGGATATTGTTAAAATAGAGGTTGTTAGGAGCAATTTGGCATTAATATGAGCCCAGATATGAAAATGGGGATAAAAACAATAAAATACCTGATTTCCGTTCTACAATTTACTGGAATCCTGATGTGAAAACTAATAATAATGGTAAGGCACATTTTGATTTCTATAATGCGAGTGAACCAGGAGTTTACAAGGTTGTTGTTGAGGGGATTAATGCTGCGGGGCAACTTGGGAGGTTGGTTTACAGATACAGCGTGAAATAATTTTAGATGTTGTCCCTATTTGGTTATTCTGAAATGTCTTTGTTTTTAATTACGCAATCACATTTAAACAATGGAAAATCAAAGATCCACCAGACCCCTTAGAATTGCACTGTTGTTATCAGTTCTAACTTTCCTGGCTTTTGTACCAAAAGGGCAGGATCCTATTGAGAGATTAGTAGGCACATTAGAAAAATGGGTAGAAACTAATCCACAGGAAAAAGTGTATTTACATACCGATAAGCCGTATTATGCATTAGGCGATACCATTTGGTTTAAAGCCTATGTAACAGTGGGCAGCAGGCACCAGCTATCCGCTTTAAGTGGAGCAATATATGTGGAGCTGATAAATGAAAGAGATTCAATAGAAAAATCTTTAAAGCTACCTGTTACAGCAGGTATGGCAATGGGCAATTTTGATTTAAGTGAAGAACTTAAAGAAGGGAATTATCGGATAAGGGCTTATACACAATGGATGCGAAATGCAGGCGAAGATTATTTCTATGACCGCACTTTTATTGTGGGCAGTCCGTATAGCAATGAAATTACTTCTAAAATAGATTATAAGTATAAAGTTATTGATAACAAACCAGCAATAACTGCTCAGTTGAATTATAGTGATGATGATGGGAAAGCGATTTCGGGGAGAGTGGTTAGCTATAGGGTTGTATCAAATGGTGAAGCTGTAATCGCAAAAACTGTAAAGACTGATGCTAATGGGAATATTTATATAGATATCAAGAATGATAAGCCTGAGAACTTACGAGGAGCTTATATACAGACTACTATAGAGGCGGATAGTAAATTAAAGATTACTAAAAACTTTGCAATAAAGGCCGGCTTTTTACAAAGTGATGTTCAGTTTTTTCCAGAAGGAGGGATACTGATAAACGGAGTTGCTTCCAGAATAGGTTTTAAAGCCTTGGGGATGGATGGAAAGGGTATTCTTATTAAGGGGAGCATAATAGATGAGCAAGGTAACAGTGTTGCTGATTTTGAAAGTGAACATGCCGGGATGGGAACGTTTAAATTAAAACCCCAAGAGGGAAAAACCTATACTGCAAAAGTAAAGTATCCTGATGGTTCTGAAAGCACTATTGCTTTACCTAAAGCAGAAAATACAGGTTTTGTACTTGCAGTTTATCAACCAAGTAAGGATAGCATATTGGTGAGAGTTAATTTGTCGCCGGTAGCGGTTACACCAGTAAATGTTAGCCTTATTGCGCAGACGGGTGGAGAGACAATTTATGCTACACCCCTTAATATTACCAAATCCATGACCTCTATTTGGTTATTGAAGAAAGATTTTCCGACAGGAATAGCTCAGTTCACTTTATTTAATGAAAGTGGAGAGCCGCTAAACGAGAGAGTTGCCTTTATAAAGAACAAGGACCAGATGAAGCTGGAAATAAGCACGGCAAAGCAGAGCTACAAATCGAGAGAAAATGTGAGTGTTGGGCTACAATCTTTTAATTCAAAGGGTAAGCCGGTGGCAGGAAGTTTCTCGGTTACAGTGGTCAACGAAGATAAAGTGCCTCTGGACGAAAGTAATGAACATACAATACTATCTTCAACATTGCTTACTTCAGATATTAAAGGATACATAGAGCAACCCAATTACTATTTTACTGCTGAAAATGAGTCCGTTAATAAGGAACTAGATAACTTAATGTTGACGCAAGGCTACAGACGGTTTACCTGGAAAGAAGTTTCAAGTGGCTTGTCGGTTAAACCGAAGTTTATTGCAGAAAAATTAGGAACTGTGATCTCCGGAAAGGTAGTATCCCTTGCTAATAAACCTGTAAGTAAAGGGAAAGTAACCTTAATGTCTATGAGGGCTGGCATATTGGAAGGCACAACGACTGATACGGCCGGAAGGTTCAAATTTGATCAGGTAGTGTTAACTGATAGTGTGAAATTTAATATACAGGGACGAACCGCAAAGAATAAAAATAAAGTAGAAGTTATTCTTGACAGCATTCCCGTGCAAAAATTAAGTAAAAACAAAAACCTGCCGGATGTAAATACAGACATTACGGGTACCACTAAAGCCTATTTGGAAAATGGAAGAAAGCAGGAAGAGGTATTGGTTAAAATGGGTAAGCTGGATAGGGTGCAGAGATTACGGGAGGTAAAAATCAATGCAAGAAAAAATAGAGTTGAAAGTTATTCGCCCCAAGGTGCGCTGGTAATTCCTGAAGGGCATGCAGATCAAACCTATATCATCGAAAACCCCCAAATATGTGCAAGTTTTAGGGACTGTATTGAAGGAAGACTAAACGGGATTCAATTTAGAGAGTATAAAACAGAATACGAACGGAATATTTTTTATCCTCATTTTCTAAATACAGATTTGATCCCTCCAGTTTGGATGCCTATGCAGGTTATTTTAAATGGTCGAAAACTTAGTTTTAGTGAAGCAGCGGATATATTTGAGGGGAACTCCCTAGACGCTAAAGATGTTGCTAAAATTGAGGTTGTTAGGCAGAATGCTGCTTTAAAATCATACCTGAATGGAGCGTCCTTGCTAATTACCACCTATAAATCCATGAAAACAAAATACGATCCAAGCATGGTCAATTTTTTACCAAGGGGTTTTAATAAAGCACGCGAATTTTATTCGCCAAGGTATGATCGCCCGGGTTTGAATAATCAGGTTCCTGATTTTCGTTCAACTATATATTGGAATCCTAATGTAAGAACTTTTGATGCAGGAAAAACCACTTTCGACTTTTTTAATGCAGATGGACCAGGGAATTATAAAGTGATTATTGAGGGGATTAATGCTGCCGGGGAGTTGGGCAGACAAGTTTACAGGTATAAGGTTGAGGGTGATGAATTTCAGGCTCAGCAACCACCATCGCATAGCGCAAAAGATATAGTTTCTGCATTGCAGAATTTTCATCATAAACTGCCAGAAGAAAAGGCTTACCTGCACACAGATAAGCCTTATTATAATCTTGGTGACACGATTTGGTTTAAGGCTTATTTGTTTGATCCTTCCTATTTGTCGGCTTCACAAAAAAGTGGGCTATTATATGTTGAGCTTAATGATGATAGTGCTGAGGTGGTTAGAAGAATAAGTATCCCTATGAAGGAAGGTTTGGGCTGGGGACAGATTCCGCTACCTGCAAAGATTTTTCATGAAGGGGGATATACTTTACGGGCTTATACCAATTGGATGCAGAACTTTGGAGATGAATATTTGTTCAACAAACGCTTCTATTTGGGTAAGCCTAGTCAGAATACATGGCTGGTGAAATCGCAGGCAGCCGTTAATAAAGTTGCAGATAAGGATCAGGTTAAAGTAAATATTAACCTGATGCGTACAGATAAAGTTGCTGTTGGATTGCGTGATGTAGGGATTAGAGTGATGGAGGCGGATAAGCTGCTCTTTAAGGATCAATTAAGAACTACTAATGAAGGTGATCTGGCTTTGATGTTCAACCTGAAGGAAAAGGC
>NZ_JBFTIZ010000245.1:0-6294 GCF_056395165.1 Pedobacter sp. 10L46_2 | reverse complement strand
CCATTAAGTGCATCCTCAATAAACTCAATTAATCTCGCAGGTGGCGTTTTTTTTAAGATATAACCGTTTGCTCCTGATCGAATGGCTTCAAAGACATTCTGATTGTCATCAAATACAGTTAGCATCAGAACTTTACACTGAAAACCTTTGGCGCGCAAAAGCTTTAAACCTTCAATTCCATTCATAAATGGCATGTCGATATCCATTAGAATCAAATCTGGGTTAGTTTGCTTAACCTCTTCCAAAATATTCGTGCAGTCACCATAGGCTCCTAAAAGCTCATAGCCGGGGGTGCCGTTTAGCAAGATGAATAATACTTCCCTTAGCTGGGTATTATCCTCATATAATAATATCCTGATCATAGTTTCTGCAATTTGTTAATATTTTTTTAACCTTACAATCGCATATTTATGTGGTTTATGTAATTACGGGGTTCTAAACCGAAACTTTCAATACAATCCTGGTCCCTTCCCCCGGGGCAGACTGGATATCTATCGAGCCTTTTAGCATATCGCTTCTTTTGCGCATGTTCATGAGCCCGTTCCCTCGTGAATGACTTTTTAAGTCAAACCCCTTTCCATTGTCAAAAATACTTAAGGTAATCTGAACGCCTTCGTAACGAATGCTTATTCCCACCAAGGTTGCCTCTGAGTATTTTGAAATATTATTTAACGCCTCTTTGAATATCAAAAACAGGTTTCGCCGGCTTTCCATGCCAAGTTTTATATGTTTAATATTATCATTGGCCTCAAAAGAATAACGAATGTTTTGTGGCTCGAGAATGCTTGCCGTATATTCTCGCATTCGGGCTGTGATTTTATGCAACTGGTCATTATCAGGCTTGATACTCCACACAATATCATCCATTGACTCCATCATTTGGGTGCTGTTTTTACCTATCCTCTGTAAATATTGTTTTGCCATTGAGTCTTCTTCAAGCCCTTGTCTGGCCACTTCACTCAGGATATTGATTGAGGTTAAAGTTGAGCCTACATCATCATGCAAATCCCGGGCAACTTTTTCCCTCAACCGATGTACTTCTAAAAGCCTTTTCAACCTCGCCTGGTAAAGTGTGTAAATACTAAAAAGGGCAATAAGGATCAGAATTACCACGAACCACCAGCTTTGATAAAATGCAGGAGAAATACTTATGCCAAGACTGGTAATATCAGAAAATTTACCTTCAGTGTTCTGGGAACGAACCATAAAATTGTATTCTCCAGGCTGTAAAGAAGCAAATGTTGCGCTGAGTCCAGTTTCAGATCTTATCCATTTTTCGCTTGCGCCCTCGAGTTTGTAAAAATATTTGAGTTCATTTCCTCCACCATAAGTAAGCGGCGCAAAAGAAATATTGATAAAATTTTCATCATGTTTTAACTTGATCCTTCCTTGCTTTCCGATGGAATCCATCGACAAATAATGATCGAAGAGCTTAAAGTCTGTGATGGTGACTTTTCTCACCGGAGGGGTGATGTTGAGTTTCACCGGGTCAAAAATAACGAAACTGGATTCTCCGCTGAATGCTATTTTACCGTCTGGTAATTTTAAACCTTGATTCATTAAATTTTCCATATTGGAGGTGTTCAGAAATCCTGCTTTTTTATCAAAAATCTGAAACTCGCCTGTGGTAGAATTGTACCTGCAGATACCGCCTATAGTAGCCATCCATAAGTGACCATTACCATCCGGAACAAGAGAAGTGACTACACCCTGAGGAAGTCCGTTTTGAGTATTAAATTGTTTGATTTTATGTGTTGCCAAATTGAAAAAATCAAGGCCAGACGAACAAGCTATGGCTAAGGTTGAGTCTCCCAAAAAGGCTATGTCAGATACCCTGTTTGTGGTCAGTCCACTTCCATCTTTTTTAGAAATAAGATGTGAACGAACTTTGCCAGAAATGACATCTAGCTCGAAAATGCCATTGCCGGCTGTGGCAACCCAGATGCTGCCTAAAGACCTGGACAAAATTCTGGTTATTGAACTTTTAAGATTGGCTACTAAGGTGAAATCACTCTCGTTTCTTCGGATAAGCAATCCGCCATGTGTTCCAAACCACATTTTTCCATAATTATCATTTGCGAGCGTTCTTATAGTTTGTCCTTTAAATGCAGAAGGGGTTAAAAACACAGATGCGTTTTTTTTAAAATCGAACTCAATCAATCGGCCTGCCTGACAGGCAAGGTAAAGTTTACCTGTTGAGATTTCCTGTTCAACTGCCCATACAAAACTGAAAAAATTATCACCTTTTGGGGTGTTTTTATAAATTGCGTTGATAAGGCTTTTCTCAAGAGCGAGATGCAAAGAACTATCGTACCTATAAACACTTATCTTCGATCCCCAGGAGCTTAAAATTAGTCTGCCATCACTAAGCGCGGTAATATCGCTTAATGGTGCAGTTCCAAAATCAGCAGTGGTAACCGCATTTCGGATATGGTCTCCAATGATTGACATGGTGTACAATCCATTGTCGGTAGCGACCCAGAGATTTTTGTCTCTGTCCCGGAAAATTTGAGTAATATTATTCACTTTAATACCGTAATCAAGATTGTCAGGATTGAAAAAAATCTCGAAGGATTTCGTCTTCTCTTCAAAGAGATTAAAGGTATCAATACCAAATCCCCAGATTAGCCCGTTTTGTTCACTAAACCCCGATAGCTCATTATAGTTGGACTTTGGATTGGGCATTGTAGATATTTTTCTTAACCCTGATAATGGAGTTCCAGGATCGAATAATAAAATGGTGTAAGGTTTGTCTAAAGGCCAGGTGTTAATAAAAAAACGGTCATGTGAATCAATCATAAAATGGGTAACATCCTTTACTGATTTCAAGGCACTTAAAGTGCTCATCTTTGTAGGATTATTGTTCGGAGTATAGAAAACCTTTTTTAAAGGGTCAAAATAGCCTATGCCAGCATATCCACTAACCCATATTTTCCCAGATTTGTCACGCTGAATGCCCGTTGGCTTCCAGCCATCCGGATAGTTGAGGATATTTACGTTTTTTTCAAAACAGTTTTTTCTTCGATTGTATGTTAATATCTCTTTACCAAATATGATCAGGTAAGTGTCCTTCCCATCTTTGAAAAGTTTGACGTTATTCTCTTCAAGTTCAGATACTGTAGAATTTATCGCCGATTCACTAAAGATAAATGTGCGTGTATCCAAAAGTCCAATCCGGTGGCCCATTCTAACAATCAGAACTGCGGAATCATCAGCAGGAAATATCTGATCTACGGGAAGGGATGGTATACCTTTGCCACTTCTTGTACTGATCCGCCTGAAGCGATATCCATCATAACGTTGAAGGCCGTTCTGGGTACCTACCCAAATGAAACCATCAGCTGACTGCGAGACGCAATTCACAAAATTAGTGGAAAGTCCATTGGAAATGCGGTTGAATGAAATTTCAAGTGCTTTGGATTGGCTCGTGCTTACTAAAAGCAAAAATAAGTGAAAGACAAGTCTCAAAGTCGAGCGCACCATAAATGACTTAATTAGTTAATTCAAAAGTGCGCTTTTAAAGATTAAACTGCAAACTGTCAAAAGTGCCCGGATAATATTTTTTGTGATTAAAAAGAATGATTTATGCCTTACAAGCCATGGTTTGATAGTTTTTAGTTAACTAAAAATGATGTACCCAAGCGAAAAATCACCCGAACATGTGATTGTCCCTGGAAGAGAAGGCGGATATTTTTGTGTCAAAAAATATAATATGAAGCTAACTATTAATACACTACTCATTGGTATGCTGCTTTTCAGTGCAGCCTGTAAAAAAGACAAGGAGGAACAAGTACCAGACATAACGACACTTGCAAGTTTTTCTTACAGTACCTTTAATATTCTCAAGGATGCAGCAACTGATGTTGAAATTAGGGAAAATTTCGCCTACCTGACATTTACCAAACAAGGAAACCAGACTGGACTGCCTCATATTTCTTTTCAAATAGATGATTTTAAAGGAGTGGGAGAATATAACCTTTCTTCCGGCAAGATAACGGTTTATGCGGATGAAAAGGGGGATGAGTTTTATTGGAAGAATTTCCATAATCAGTTTAATGAAGAGTTCAAGGGTGAGGGTACAATAAAAGTGACTAGATGCGACACCCAGTTTATTGCCGAACTCAGCGGAAAACTTTTTCATGAAGAGGTTCAGGGATCTGAAGTAATCTTTAAAGAGACATCTTTTCAGGCCAAAACCAATCAAAAAATATTCAAATAATAAAGATGTATTTGATTCAAGAAATCATGCATCCGCTAAGTTTTTTGTAGTTCTTTGGATTGCCACGGATACAAAAACACCTATAAGCCATTCATCAGCAGCCATTATAGCTTTAACCTTTTTTAAGACTTCCTTATTTAGCAAAAGGGAAGTCTGCGGGTAAGCATTTAAGCTTAATAGAATCAGCGCAGAAAGCATCATTAATCTTTTATCATTTTTAAATTCTTTCTGGCAAAGAAAATGTTCTCAATGCATTGGTTACAACATTACAAGTCTTTATTTTAAAATGGTTTGGCCTTACGGGTATTAATGAAAATTAATGCCCAAGGCTTGTAACCAATAAACAAAATTGGTTGTCATCTATAGATAAACCAATCAACTTTTTAATCAATAGGATGGCTGGAAAAAGTAATCGTTTCTTAAAACCGGTCAAATACAAACACAAAAAATGAAAAAGTTTTTTTTAAGCATAATTTTAGGTATGCAAATGGTAACCGTTTTAGCACAGGACTTCAGTTTGACAGGAAAGCTTAGTAACGGCGAGGCAATAATAGATTCTCAACTAGGTATTCAGTTACTCCACAAAGACACAAAAGTAGTTTTAAAACAGGTACTGAGTGATTCTTTGGGCATATTTGTTTTTAAGGCCATTCCCAAAGGACAATATACTATTGTTGTAAAGAGCATAGTCTATAAGCCCCTGCAGATAGATGTCATTCTGAATAAGCATATAGACCTTGGTGTAGTAAAAGTGGAACCTATAAGTAATAATCTTGGAGAGGTTGCAATAAGTTTCATTAAACCACAGGTCGAGCAAAAGGCCGGAAAAACAATTATTAATGTGGCATCAAGCATTAACGCTGCCGGAACTACCGTTCTCGAAGTGCTACAGAAATCTCCAGGAGTTAGTGTTGATGGAAATGGTAACATTAAGCTTCGCGGAAAACAAGGGGTAATGGTGATGATAGATGGAAAGCTTCAACCCTTAAGCGGAGATGATCTTGCCACTTTTTTAAAGGCCATTCCATCTGATCAGGTTGATAAAATCGAGCTGATGGCAAACCCTTCGGCAAAGTATGACGCCTCAGGAAACGCCGGTGTTATTGATATTCGCACAAAAAAAGAAAACAGAAAAGGTACCTATGGGAGTATTGTCGGTAACTTTAACCAAGGTATCTACGCGAGAACCGGAGGAGGATTTGATGTAAGTTACCTGAATCAGAAATTATCCCTCTCTGCGGGATATAACTATTTGAACAGAACCGATTTTCAAGATATTATGCTCAAGAGGGAGTTCTTTCAAGCTGGTATGCGTTCTTCTTTAATTAATTACGATAACAACTTTAAAGTGCAAGCTGCCATTCATGTTGCGCAAGTAGGGGTTGACTATAAAATTTCGCCTTCCTCAACCCTGGGGCTTGCTGGGAAGCTTTATACCAATGATAACTCTCGCATGATAACCAGTCAAAGTCACAGTTATAATACTGCTGGCAATTTAAGCTCAACCTCAGCTACTACTGGTGGCGGAGATTTCAGCCGAAGAAATCCATCGGCCAATATCAACTATCGATATAAACACTCAATATCAGGAGCTTCACTGAACGCTGATGTTGATTACGCTTCTTACCTAACTGATAATCTACAAGACAACAAAACGTCTAGTTTTTTACCTTCTGGCGCACCTTTAAAAGTGCCATATTTACTTTACGGGGATTTATATGGAAAACTGCAGATATTTACCACAAAAGCAGATTACGTCCTGCCTTCAAAGGGCTTTTTAAATAAGATAGAAACTGGGATTAAATCAAGCTACGTCACCTCAGATAATGATGTTTCCTTTTTTGACAGAAGTACCGGTCAGAATATAAAGGATGTAACATTAAGCAATCATTTCATCTATAAAGAGAATATCAATTCTGGCTATATAAGTATTAATCGTAGTGCAAAACGTCTTGATATTCAGTTGGGCCTACGGGCGGAAAATACAAACACAAATACCGTTCAAATGATTGGCAATGTGAATAATAAAAGAAGCTACACACAGCTTTTTCCTAATACCACGATCGATTACAAGC
>NZ_JBFTIZ010000244.1:0-6352 GCF_056395165.1 Pedobacter sp. 10L46_2 | reverse complement strand
TCTCTTACTTCTTTATAATCTCTAAGATAATAGCGGGCAGCAGATATATTGCTGCCCACTTTTATAGTATAGGCTTCTGGCGGTAATGCCTTAAATATATCTTCATCTGTATGATCATCGCCCAGGGCAATTATAAAATCGGGATTTTGATTGTATAACCAGTTTTGCGCAGCTTTACCTTTGTTTACTTCTATGTTTTTGAACTCTATAACCTTATTGCCCGGCATCATTTGCAAGCCTTTATCGGCAATGAACAGACGTAAATGATTTATGATCTCGTTGGCACGCAGTTCGCCCAATCCTTTTTCTACTTTTCTGTAATGCCATACTAAAGAATAACTCTTCTCTTCTATAAATGAACCCGGAGTTCTGTCTGTGTAGGTATCTAAAACTGCCTTAACCTCTTGTTTCCACTTATCTGTTAATAATGGAAGTGCTTTCCACTCTTCGTTAAGCTGCTTTTGCCAGGCACCATGTTCCGCAATCATATCCAGATTTAAATGTCCGAACCATTGTTGTAGGGTTTGATACCTGCGACCACTGATGAGTACTACCCGATTTGCCGGATCAGAACTCAGTTTATTTAATATATCATATAGTTCCTGATCTGGGGAAGCTTTGTCTATATCGCCATGAAAACCAACCAGAGTGCCATCGTAATCTAAAAATATGTATCGATCTTTTGATTTTTTATAATCTAATGCTATTTGATCTTTTACTGATTGTACTGCGTGTTTTGTTAATAGAGATTCTTGCAATTGTTTTACTTCTTTTAGTTTATCCATAAAATTTTTAACCCACAGGTGGATGTTGAATTTTTTAACGATATGTCTCATACTAGACATACGCGCATTTTGTTCTTCAATAGGCATATCTATTGCCCGTACAATTGCCCGCATAATGTCGCCAATGTTATTAGGGTTAACTATTAAAGCATCATTTAATTCTTTAGATGCTCCAGCCATTTCGCTTAAAACTAAAACACCATCGTTATTTGTACGGGAGGCCACATATTCTTTACTCACCAGATTCATTCCATCGCGCATGGGCGTTACCAGGCAGATGTCGGCCGTGCTATATAGAGCTGAAAGAAATTCAACAGAAAATGATCTGTAGAAATAATGAATGGGTACCCAGTCTATTGTCCTGAACCTTGCATTAATGTTACCGACCAGTTGATCAATATGATCCCTAAGCTCTTTATATTTAGGAACGGTATCTCTTGATGGCACTACAATCATATACAGTGCTATCTTTTCTTTGTATTCCGGATGGAGCTGAAGTAATAGTTCTAAAGCTTGTAAACGTTGAATGATACCTTTGCTGTAATCTAACCTGTCGATAGTTAGAATTATTTTAAGACCCTCCTGACTTGCTTTAAATGAAGCTGAGTGCTTAGCTACTTTTGCATGCATAGTTAGTTCTTCAAATTTATCAGCGTCAATTCCCATTGGAAAGGCTTCTACCACAACTTGCCGGTCTTTGTGAATGATCACATTATCTGATAACTTGCTAGTTGATAGCCTTGATGCAGCACTTAGAAAATGCCTTACATCGTCAAAGGTATGGAAGCCCAGAAGATCCGCTCCAAGCATACCTGAAATAAGTTCTTCTCTCCACGGGATCAATCTGAAAATTTCGTAAGATGGAAAAGGTATGTGCTGAAAGAAACCGATGGTAACCAAAGGTTTTTCTCTTCTGATTAGGCAAGGTAAAAGAAGTAGCTGATAATCGTGTATCCAAATGGTATCGCCATCATTAACTGCTTCTATTGCTGCATCTTTAAACTTTTCATTTACAGATTTGTATGAATCCCAATAGTCTTGCTCAAAGTTTGCATATGTGGTAAGGTAGTGAAAAACAGGCCAGAGTATCTCGTTCGAAAACCCTTCATAGTATAAATTAATCTCGTCTGTGGTTAAAAAGACAGGAATAAGATTAAGCGTGGCAAGTAGTTTTTTAACCTCTCCTTGCCGCTCTTTTGGAACATCTATGCCGGGCCAGCCGATCCAGACATTATTTCCTTGTTTATAAACGGAACCCAGGCCTGTTGCCAGTCCGCCTTCACTAGATCGAAGTATGTATTCACCGTTTTGTTCTGTAATCTTAACTGGTAAACGGTTTGATAGGATGATTGTTTTGTTATTAGTTAGCATATTATACTAAAACAACCAAGATAAAGCCTGTTTGTTTTAATAAATTAACTAAAGATCCTTAAGAAATGGTTTTCAAGGTGATTTCTCATCCCGTTTCTAAATAGTTCAGGTGAGCCATTTTCGAGGATGTCGATCAGTCCTTTATGAGATACGAATTTTTGAATTTGAGCAGGTTTTTTCAATAAACCACTATTGTGTACATAATCAAAAATTGGCAGCAGCATTTTTTGAAACCGTTTTAGTGTTTCATTACCTGCTATTTCATAGAGCTTTCCATGAAATATAATCTCATGATCAATATGGAATATGTGGTCTTTTGCGGTATCAGGCTCAGTTTTTACAATCTCTTTTAACTCTTCTATATCTTTTGGGGTAATGCGTTGAAAAAGCAGATCTGCCATTCCTATTTCCAGCACAAGTCTTAATTCAAATATCTCTCTAAGGGTATCCTGATCAAGGATATGAGGATTCATGCTCTTGCTCATGATACCGAAAATGTCGGGACTGGTAATCACAGAGCCCTTTTTTTTCTTCGTATCTATAAGTCCCATCATCCGTAATCTTAAAAGCGCTTCGCGGACAACGGTACGACTTACTCCCAGACTTCTGGATAGGTCTAATTCTGTAGGTATAATATCACCAACTCTTAATTTCCTTTCTACAAGGAGCTTAACAAGATTGGCTTCAACTTTATCAACCAGCGAACTGGTATCTAATTGAATGAGGGATTCAGTAGGGTTAGGCGTCATATTATGTTATACATATGTTTTTGTTGGTAGAAAGGGCTTAAAATAATGATTTAGCTCCTATTCCTATACAATGTTAATAAAAATAATATTAATATTTCTTGCAATATAGAAATATAAGTCACACCTTAGTCTTATTATGTTATACATAATGCTAAAACCTAACCAAAAGAACAATGAAAAGACTTTACCAAAAGTACGTTAGTCAAGTCCTGCTAACGTTAATTTTAAGCATAGCCATGCTTACTGTATCAGGCCAAAACTCTAAAATATCTGGACGGGTAGTAGATGCCAAAGGGCAGGGCATACCTATGGCTAGTGTTTTGATTAAAGGAACCAAAATTGGAACCGCCACAAATGAAACTGGTAATTATGCCATTGCTGCAAAAAGCGGAGATGTGCTGGTAATTAGCTATACCGGATTCATTACCCAACAAATTACCGTTGGAAATCAAAGTACAATAAACATTACGCTTGCAGAAGATACACAGGGACTGGATGAAGTAGTGGTTGTTGGATATGGTACCCAGAACCGAAGGAATGTAACTAATTCTATAGCGAAGCTTGATAAAGAAGTACTTGCAAGTACCCCACGTTCTAATATTGGTAGTGCACTGCAAGGTACTGTTTCTGGTTTGCAGGTAGTTAATAGTACAGGTCAGCCAGGTGCGTCTCCTTTAATTCTTCTCCGTGGCGGTGCTTCAATTAATAGTCCGGGCGCGCCATTGGTTATTGTTGATGGAGTTATAAGAGCATATAATGATATTGCATCAGAAAATATTGAATCTGTTGAATTACTTAAGGATGCATCTGCCACTGCAATTTATGGTGCGCGTGCTAACAATGGGGTGATTCTAATTACCACTAAAACTGGAAAAACAGGATCTGCTCGGATCTCTTATAAATTTACTGGTGGGTATAACCAAAACAGAGAGGGTTATAAATATATGGATGCTAAGGATTACATCTATTATACCCGCTTAGGTTATTTAAATGCGGGAAGAAGTCTCGACCAGGTAAATGCCTCCAGAGGTCTGGGACTCTCTACAAATCCTGCAGATCTTGCAACGTTTGATATTAAGAAATATGTAGCAGGCACAACAACTTTACCTGCTGGATGGGGTGTTCTCGACGACCCTTATGGAGGTCAGATTATGTATAAAGATCATGCTGGCGAGGTTGAGGACGTGTTATTTAGAAATACTTATACTAAAGATCACTACCTAAATGTTACAGGTGGAAATGATAAAGGGAAATACTTTGCTGCTTTTGATGCTTACAATGAAAATGGAGTAATTGTTGGTTCAAATTATAAGAGATACACCGGTGATGTGAACGGTTCTTATAAAGTTAAACCTAATATCGAGGTAAGTAGTGGTGTAAGTTTGTCTACTTCTTCTCAAATTGGTGCTATTGGAGGTGATGTTAATACACTATATCGTAATATGGCAATTTGGCCTACATTTAATCCATGGCTGGATGAAGCTAAAACCAATCCAAATCCAGGAAATGGAGTTACGGATGGTAACCCACTATATTGGTTAAATCGTCTAGATCGCTCAAATGAGGTAAACAGGGTAGTGGTTAATGGAGCTGTTAAATGGGATATTATTCCTGGCTTATACTTTAAGGCTACCGGAAATGCTTACCTATATGAAAAACTAGACCAATCTTTTCAAAAATCTACACAAACCTATGCCAATGTTTTTTCAGGAACTATAGGGAATAGTACAAGAAACTCTATATATACTTTTGCCAGAGATTTTCAGACTCAATACAATGGTATTTTGAATTACACCAAAACCTTAGGAGGCAAGCATAATTTTAATGTAATGGCAGGTGGTGAGTATTATAATGTGAATTCATATGCAATGCAGGTTTTCGGACAGAATGCACCTACAGATGATATTCCTACTGCTAATGCTTCTACAACCTTTGCTGCTGGAAGTGCAAACAACTATTCTACTAAATCTCAATATAAAATACTTTCAGCTTTAGGAAGATTTGCTTATGATTTTGATAATAAATATTTGTTTACAGCTGTATTCAGATTGGATGGTGTTTCTAGTTTAGCTGAAGATAACAGAAATGGTTTTTTTCCTGGTATGTCTGCTGGATGGAATGTGCATAAAGAGGATTTTTTTATTAATTCAGGGATAAGCAATTATATTTCTTCTTTAAAACCACGCATCAGTTATGGAGAAAATGGTAACGTTGCCGGATTGGGACGTTATGAGGTTCAGGGTGTTTATGCATTGCAAACTAATTATAATGGGTCTGCAGGTTTCTTAAATACAGGTGTAATTAATGGCAACTTGCGATGGGAAAAAAGTAAAACAACAGATGTCGGTTTAGATTTAGGTTTATTTAAGGACAGAGTTAGTTTAACTTTTGATTACTACGATAGAAGAACAAGTGATTTATTAACAAATCTTGATTTACCAAGCTATGTCGGTTTTGGTTCGTTAAGAACAAATCTTGGTACCTATCAGAATAAAGGATATGAATTTGCTATCAATGCAAACATCTTTGATAAAGGCGATTGGAAAATTAATGCCGGTGTAAATGCTTCATTTGTTAAGAATAAGATTTTACAATTACCATTTAACGGTAATGACAAAAATAGACAGGGTGGACTACAGATTTTTGATCCAAAATCCGGACAGGTTGTTTGGGTAGGTGGGTTACAGGAAGGACAGGCATTGGGAGATATTTATGGCTATAAACAGGTATCTGTTTTTAAGGATGATGCTGAAGTTGCTGCAATTGCCGGTAATCGTACTGATGCAATTGCGGGTATTACAGGGCCAAATCTTGCCGCAGGTAAAAACGGACGCATTACTGCAGGTGATGTTAATTGGCAAGATGTAAATGGAGATAACATTATAGATTCCAGAGATCAGGTTTATTTAGGTAATATTTTCCCTATATGGACTGGCGGTTTTAATACAAGCATTTCTTATAAAGGCTTATCCATGTATAACAGATGGGATTTTGCAGTTGGTCATACCATTTACAATGATTTGGTCGCCAGAACATTGGGTAACTACCAAGGAACCTTTAACTACATTGAATTGCAAAAACAAGCATGGTCGCCAACAAATACAGTTACAGATGTGCCAAAAGTTTATTATGCTGACCAGGTTGGAGGATCAAAACAGAATTATACAAGAGCAAATAATGGCAATGGAGTATTGAATAGTAACAACTCACGATTTTATGAGAAGGGTGATTATCTGGCTTTAAGAGAGGTGACACTTGCTTATACACTACCTAATAATTTGGTAAAGAAATCTAAGGTTCTTTCAAATATGAAAGTTTATATAACCGGTAGTAACTTGTTTTATATTACCAAGTTTTCTGGTCCCTCTCCCGAACCTCCGGTTAATACTGATGGTGTGGTTACTGGTATTTACACAGGTACTTATCCAACGGCAAGGTCATTCATTA
>NZ_JBFTIZ010000243.1:0-6357 GCF_056395165.1 Pedobacter sp. 10L46_2 | reverse complement strand
GCCTATGCACTGATTAAACGGGTTCTGCCAAAATATGCCAATCGTTTTAAGGTGGCCTATATTCCCATGGAAGACAACAAAGATGTTTTTGAACTGGAAGCCAGTGGGGAACAGATTCTTTTAAAAGGCAATAATGGGATATCGGTTGCCAGTGCCTTTAACTACTGGCTTAAAAATTACGCGCATTGCGATATCAGTTGGAATGGTACCAATCTGGAGATTCCAACACCATTTCCTATGGTGAAGGAAAAAATTCATAAGGTTACACCGCATGATTACCGTCATTATTTCAATTACTGTACCTTCAATTATACTGCGTCCTGGTGGGACTGGGAGCGCTGGCAATGGGAAATTGATTTTATGGCATTGAATGGGATCAATATGCCGCTTGCTATGACTGGACAGAATGCGCTGTGGGACCGGGTTTACAGAAGCTTTGGTTTTGATGACGCAGACATGGATGCTTTTTTTACCGGGCCGGCATATTTCATGTGGTTCTGGGCAGGTAATATTGATGGGTTGAATGGTCCTTTGCCAAAAAGCTGGATGAAAAGTCACGAGGAACTACAGAAAAAGATCCTGCTTCGCGAACGGGAGTTGGGTATGAAACCAATCCTTCCTGCCTTTAGCGGTCATGTGCCCCCAACATTCAAAAAAAGATTCCCTAACGCTAAAGTTGACAAGGTGAACTGGGAAGGCCGTTTTGCAGATGCTTATGTACTTGACCCGGAAGATCCTATGTTTCAGCAGATAGCCGACAGGTTTATGCAGGAACAACAAAAGACCTTTGGATTGGAAAATCATTTATACGGGGCCGATACCTTCAATGAAATGGATCTTCCACACCAGGATTCTGCCTACGTACGTAAAATCGGCAAGGCAGTATATGATGGTATGGCCAAAACCGACCCAAAAGCAATATGGGTGATGCAGGGATGGTTGTTCTGGGACCGAAGGGATTTCTGGCAGCCTGAGCGCATCAACAATTATTTGAGCGGAGTACCGGATGATAAATTAATCATCCTGGATCTTTTTGCCGATGAACAGCCTATATGGACCAAAACCAAATCCTTTTTCGGGAAACCATGGATATGGTGCATGCTTCACAATTTTGGCGGCAGGAATCCACTGTTCGGCAACCTTGATTATATCGCTAAAGAGCCTGCAGAAATGGTTCATGATCCTAATAAAGGTAACCTGTCTGGAGTCGGATTGGTGCCTGAAGGGATAGAGCAAAATCCAGTTATCTATTCGCTTATGCTCAATCACGTATGGAGCGATCAGCCCGTAAACGTGAACGAGTGGTTAAAAGGATATGCCCACAGTCGTTACGGAAAAAAGAACCCGTACACAGAAAAAGCCTGGGATATTTTACATAAAACAGTGTATGCTAAAGAAGGCAGCTATGAGACCATTGTGGTAGCAAGACCAACCTTTGAAAAAGACAATGATTGGGCCGCTACAGATTTGCCGTATGATCCACTTGCGTTGGTGCCGGCATGGGAGAATATGCTGGCTGCGGCTCAGCAATTTAAGCGTAATGATTGCTACCAGTTTGATCTGGTAAGCATTGGCACGCAGGTGCTGGCCAATTATGCCTCAGTTGTTCAACAACAGTTTGCCAGAGACTTCAAACAAAAAAACATTACCGGCTTTAAACAACATACTGCAGAATTCATGGAACTGATTGCCGATATGGACCAGCTGATGGGTACCCGAAGAGAATTGTTGCTTGGGAAGTGGCTCAACGATGCAAAAAAATGGGGTGCCAATACCGCTGAGTCTCGATTATATGAAAAAAACGCAAGAGATCTGATCACCCTTTGGGGAGGGAAAGATGCTGTACTTCACGAATATGCAAACAAGCAATGGTCGGGTCTGTTTAATGGCTTTTACGGAAAAAGATGGAAGATGTTTATCTCCGAGGCCAGTGATGCTTTAAAAACGAAAAAAGTATTTGACCAAAAGGGCTTTACTGAAAAAGTAAAAACCTGGGAATGGAACTGGGTAAATGGTACAGAGCAATATCCGGATCAACCAACAGGAGATCCTACAGAAATATCAAAAAAAATGTATGCTAAATATGGCAAGCAGATCACTGCCGCATACAAGAAACTTAAATTAACGAAGAACAAAAAATAAATTACGAATAACATATGATACCTATTACAGAACAATCATCCCTTTATGATAACCTGGAAACCAAATCAGTTGAGGAACTGACCAGTGCTATTAATCAAGAAGACCATAAAGTGGCAAAAGCAATTCAGGAGGTTTTACCGCAGGTAAACTGCCTGATTACCGCTATCGTGAATAAACTAAAGAACGGCGGCCGGATGTTCTACATCGGAGCCGGTAGCGGCGGCAGACTCTCTGTACTCGATGTGATCGAGCTACCTACCACCTACGGCCTACCCAAAGGAATTTACAATGCTGTGCTTGCCGGAGGAGAGGACCGGCTCATAGATGCACTGGAAGAAATGGAGGATGACCTGAATGAAGCCTGGGACAGGCTCAATGCAGCAAACATCTCAGAAAAAGATATTGTGGTGGGTATTTCCGCAAGTGGAAGTACGCCTTTCGTTCTGGAGGGCCTAAAACAGTGTCGTGCACATCACATTGCAACAGGCTGCATTGTGAGCAATCCGGACTCGATTATTGCAGGACAGGCTGATTATCCTGTTGAAGTACTTACCGGTCCCGAATTTGTGACAGGAAGTACCCGAATGAAGTGCGGTACTGCACAGAAGATGTTGCTGGATATGATATCAACCACAGTGATGATTCAACTGGGAAGGATAGAAGGCAATAACATGATCAATGTAAAACTCATTAACGATAAGATCATGGACAGGGGCGTTAAAATGCTGATGAAAAAAGCCGAAATTGACAACTATAATGAGGCTAAGTCATTGCTTTTACAGTATGGTACTGTAAAAAATGCGATGGAAAAACTGGTTAAAAATCACGACTGATTATTTTAGAACGCTAAATATAAAACTTTGAAATACATTTTTATTTGTTGTTTGTGGGCGCTCCTGGTCATATCTGGTTATGCGCAGTCTGGTGCGCCTAAAGTGCAGTTGATTCCAGCGCCTGCACAGTTGAACCTGAAAAGAGGGAGCTTTATTGTCGGTAGTAATACTGTAATTCATTATTCAGATGCTACCTCAAAGAAGAGCGCCGTTCAGCTTCATGAATACTTGTACGAAAACTATGGCATTAACCTGAGACTTCTTTCCGGAAAGCCTGAAAAATCGAACCAGGTAATTTCTTTTGTATCTGCAAAGGCAAGGGTCAAGGAGTCGTATACACTTAGGGTAGGTGCGGCAGTAATTGAAATTACGGGCGACGATGCAGGTATGTTCTATGGCTTACAGACGCTATTTCAGTTGATCAGCGTAAAGGATCAGAAACCTGAAGTTCCCTGTTTGGAGATTAGCGATAGCCCTCGCTATGCTTACAGAGGAATAATGCAGGATGTAGGCTACCATATCTATCCGGTTTCCTTTATTAAAAGCCAGATTGAGATGCTGGCAAAATACAAGATGAATGTATATCACTGGCATCTTACCGAAGACCACGGCTGGCGAATTGAGATTAAAAAATATCCCAAACTTACCTCTGTAGGTGCTTTCCGTGCCGGTACGCAAATCAGTAATTACACAGATTCGCTTAATGGTAATGACCACCTGCCTTATGGTGGTTTTTATACACAGGACGAGATCAGGGAGGTGGTTGCCTATGCAGCAGAAAGACATGTCACAGTTATCCCAGAAATTGAACTGCCAGGACACTCCCTGGCAGCGCTGGCGGCTTACCCGGAATTGGCTTGTGGTGACAATCCCGGGCCATTTAAAGTCGCTGAGCACTGGGGCATATTTGAAGATGTGTATTGTGCAGGCAAAGAAAATACCTTTAAATTCCTGGAAGACGTGCTCACAGAGGTTATGGCGTTATTCCCTTCTCCTTATATTCATATCGGAGGTGATGAATGCCCTAAAGAACGCTGGAAGGTCTGTAAATTTTGCCAGAAACGGATTAAAGACAATCACCTGAAAAATGAATTTGAGCTGCAGAGTTATTTTGTAAAAAGGATCGAGAAATTTGTGAACTCCAGGGGGAGAAAGATTATTGGCTGGGATGAGATCCTCGAGGGTGGTCTTGCACCAAATGCAACAGTAATGAGCTGGCGTAACATAGAGGAAGGGATCAAAGCTGCAAAACAGGGACATGATGTTGTAATGTCACCCCTTTCACATGTTTATTTCGATTTTATACAGGGCAAACGGGAGCTGGAACCCCTGGCCATCGGTTGGGGCTACAATTCTTTGCCGCGGGTTTATAACTATGATCCTACACCTGCAGTGCTCTCTGATAAAGAGAAAGAACACATCATCGGGGTTGAGGCAGCCATATGGACAGAACACATGGATACACACCGCAAGGTAGAATACATGCTCTATCCTCGCTTAATGGCATTGGCTGAGATTGCCTGGACACCTCTTGAAAAGAAGGATTCGGTTAGCTTTTTTGAGGAAAGGCTACCGAAGCATCTTGCCGTTCTGGATAAAACAGATAAAATATACCGGGTGCCTGGTCCAATAGGTCTTTCGGATACTACTCTGATTGGAGCGGATTTTAACCTGGAACTTAAGGTCCCTGTTGAGGGCGCGAGAATCTATTATAATTTTGAAGGTCAGGATGCCAGGGAAACTGATTTTGTATATGAAAAACCAATACGGATTATACTAAATAAGGGCGAGCGCAGGGCTTTAAAGTCTATTGTGATCACCCCATCTGGGAAACGAAGTGTAAATACGACAACTATTTTCAAAAACCCTTAACCATATTCTTCTAATGTATCTGAAAATCCTAAATAAAATAACCCGTCTGCTCATTTGCAGTTTGTGTTGCATCAGTTTTACTGGCAATGCCCAGGTGCTGTACAAATCGGGCTTTGCCAAAACCAGCATTGAGCCCTCAACGTATCCGTTTTCCCTGACTTTGGCTGGTTACGGTTACCCCAGGGAAGGACGTTTTAGCCTCGACTGGATAAAAAAAACAGCATTGCAGAACTGCACGGCTTTTACTGGAAATAATGAGGCGTTATTTGTAATAAGCAATAACCAGTTGCTGATGACAAAGGCGGCAGAGACCCTGAATTGGAAAGGCATTGGGAAGAGCGATGGCATAACCGCGCTTGCTGCCGGAAAAAAACTACTTTATGCGGTAAATGATAAGGGAGAGATTTTACAGTCCGGTTTTTCCGGTACGTTAAGCTGGAAAAAGTTAGCTGCCCTCCAGGGGGTAGTAAGTATTACGATTTTTAATGACATTCTCTATGTGGCTGATCAAAATGGGGTAATCAGCTTTTCGAATTTAAAAAGCAAAACACTAAACTGGACAAAGCTGAGCAGTTTAAGTAGCCTTGTCAGCATGGTTTCTTATGATGGGGCTTTGTATGGATTAACTGCAAGCGACGATCTGATGAAATTGGATCTTAAACATAGAAATGCAGCCTGGACGAAAATTGCGAGATACAACGGTGTATCTTACGATGTACACCTAAAATCCATAGCAGTAGGAAACCATACTTTGTATGGCCTAACTAAGGATAATTCTGTGTTTGCCGGTAAACACCTAACAACAGGTGATCTTTCAGTTACTGCACTGGCAGTATCATCAGGCAAGCAAACGGTGGTTGTGGTGGGCGCAGATCTCTGTGGCCTTGGTTATGACTTTGTAACTTCAGTTAAACAGGAGGTTTATAGAAAATACCGCATCCCGGCAGCAGCAGTCATGGTAAATTCCTCGCACACACATTTTGGACCCGTAGCACAGCACTGGCCAGCTTGGCCTGAGTTTGTTCAGCAACCAGATAGTTTATACATGAATGGAACATTGAGACCTGCCATTGTGAAAGCGATAGGAGCAGCAATCAAAGCTATGCAACCGGCCGACCTATATTTTGGCAGGGGAAAAACTGCGATAGGTGCAAATAGAGCACTTACCGGAGCACATGTGCCTTATGATAATGATGTAGATGTATTGAGTGTGGTTAATAAAAAGAACCAACAGAGAACGCTGTTATTTTTAACGGGCTGTCATGCGGTTTTCAAGAACGAGGGCGCCGAGATGTTTACCATTAGTCCTAATTTTCCGGGGGTGACCAGAAAGTTACTTACCGATAAGAACAGTATTTCCAATGCCATGTTTATTCAGGGTTGTGGGGGCGACATTAACCCGGTTGATGAAAATCATCAGAGAACAGGAGCATCACTCGCCGCTGATGTACTATCTGTCTTAAATCGCCCACTGCAAAAACTGGATGGTGAGATTAGCTTTTACATGGAC
>NZ_JBFTIZ010000242.1:0-6359 GCF_056395165.1 Pedobacter sp. 10L46_2 | reverse complement strand
GGTCCAAACTACCCAACCTCATTGCATCTTTCAATTGCTGTTCATTCATTCCATCCCCATTATCCTCTATTCTTACAAAAGATGCATATCTATCTATTCCAAAAGATATATGTATTTTAGATGCTTTAGCAGAAATGCTGTTGTCAATCAAATCAGCAATTGAAGTCTCTATGGAATATCCGTAAGACCTTGCAGATTGAAATTGGTACTCAGCTTTTGGTCTTATAATATCATATTTTGCTTCTTTATTCTTCATGAGAATTGCTATTTATGAGTTATAATATTTCTTAAGTCACTTGCTGTTATAATTGTATAATGAATATCCAGTAGCTTATGACAGCTAGGGCAAACGAAAATAAAATCATCAGGATTAACCTCACGGGTTAATGATGACTCATCAATTACTCCTATGTAATGTAATTCCATCAAATCATCCCCTAAAGTTCCATATGTGTTCAATGAATTCATATTGCATACAAAGCATGTGGAGATTTCGCCTGTTTTAATAGTATTCTTTTTTAAACGTAGAGTTAGTGGGTTTAATTCCATATTTTTATGGTAATTGAATTTAAAATCCCGTTCCTTAGATGAAACATAAGGCATAATAGGTTCGGCTAATCGTTCCTCTCCTACATTATTCGTAAATTGTTTAATTAAATCAGCCTCTTCTTTCAATTTACCCCGATGCATACGGTATTCATCAAATATCGTTTTCGCCAGTTTACCAGAATTGGATAAACCATCTCCTGCATATCCGGAGTCCATCGCTTTAAAATTACCTAATCTTCTGGCAACCCCACTTGGATTTCTGAATTTCTTTATGTCAGGAATGTTTTTATGTACAGATAACTTTCTGAGTAAATCACTTAGTACAATAACTTTTTCGTTTGATTTATGCATTTGTCCTTGATCTAGGTCAAAGTACAAATCAAGGGCAAGAATCAGTTCCTGCCTAATCCAGTTCGGATTTTTGCCAGGCAGAGCAACTGACTTTTGAACTGAACCAGTGTCTTTATCATTCAAAACTATGACCTGAATTTCCCTCCAAAAATCATTTCTTTTAACATTTTTATATTTTTTATAAATATACAATGCCTCATTTGGTAAAGTCGCGGCCTGTCCACGGGCATCTTTCCAGCCGATTCGGGCGGACTTTTTTAGGTGACTATCAAATGCATCCCGGGCATTTTTCAAACTGTGTTCAAATGAAGATGGCTTTCTATTTTCTCCCAGGTTAGCAAAAAAAAGTTGATATGCATCTTTCCATGAGCTTACTTTTAACTCTATGGGAGGAGCATATTTATTTGCTTTATCTGGCGTTCCAAATTTTGAAAGGAACAAAGCAACTAACCAAAAATTTTGAGAACGTTTCATTTTTAATCCTGGATTCTAAGGCGGACAAATAAGTAATGTAATAATGCATATCCGGTATTCACACTCAAGGCATTACCTGCCTGTTTATAAAGTTGATGCTCACTTACACCCGCCGCTATTGCGTTATCGAAAAAAGGTTGATCAAAACCTTGAAGCTTTAAAGCTTCTGGTGGGGTTAACCTTCGCACAGGCTTTTTAAACAAAACTTCTTTTGCTGTTTCTTTATGAGATTGACCGTTTAAGATATAATCATCGGAATAGTAATTATCCTGGCATGCTCTATGCATTTTAACCATAGTGGCAGTTAATGTCCTAGCTATATCTAGGTCAATCTGAGATTTACTCCAGAAATTTTTAGAGCCGCCATCAAGTATGGTATGTTTTATTTTTTCGGATAGGTAGTATTTCTGGTTAGTTTCCCTCTCCAGAATATCTAAAACATTAGTGTACGTATTCAAACTATGATAATCAATATTATTAAAATTATTGACAATAGCTTCTTCGGTAAGCTCGATTTCTATTTCTTTTTTACTGCAAACAAAAAAGATGCGACTACGCCTTTGTGGCAATCCAAACGACTGCGTATCGAGTACAACATAGTTTACATATTTGTATTCATGTTCTTTGAAGAAGTTAATTATTAATTCCAGCGTTTTGCCTTTGTCATGGTTAATGATATTCCTCACATTCTCAAGGACAACAAACTCCGGCTGTTTTCCTTTTAGAATTTCATGTATACTAAAAAGTATCTTCCCTCTTTCGTCTTCCAGCCCAAGTTGTTTTCCTAATAAACTAAATGCCTGACATGGAAATCCCCCGAGTAACAAGTTAAAATCAGGTAGCTTCCGTATGTTTTCTTTATCATCTGTAAAATTGATGATATCATTCATCTGGACTTCGTCTGCTATATTATAATTAGCAGAGTATGTTGTTTTAGCATGATGGTCAATTTCTGAAAAAGCAACGCACTCAAATTGCCGATCAGTATCCAGAGATAAATGATCAGCCGCATTTCTGAAGCCTCCGATACCTGCAAATAATTCTATATATCTCATTTGTAAAATTTCATTAACTCCTGTCCTATTGTGTGGGCCATTTTTACAGGAACAGCATTACCGATTTGTTTATACGAACTATTTAATCCACCTCTGAATAAATAATCATCGGGAAATGTTTGAATTCTTGCTGCTTCCCTTGGACTTAATCCTCTGGCTTGAGTAGGATGAATATACATGTGGCAATCATATTTCATATGTGATGTGATTGTTTTGATACTTCTGAAGATTTAAGTTTATAATACTTATCGTGAAAAATGTGGTTTCTGTTTTTGTATTTACTTAAATCCTGAATACTTTMATGAAGTGAATTAGCTCCTTCAGGCAGCCGTCTGAATATCTCCAGATCGTTTTCATTATTGTATCTTGACTTATGATTAAATAAATAAGCTGAGCCCCTGCCATTATTTATATCAGTTAAAAAAGCATTCAGAGGTACTTCTGTCTTTCTTATAGCATAACCATGTATCTCCCCGTCAACATCCGGATTCCTGATTTCAGGGTTTGTTGCAATTTCAGGTAGTCCGAACAAGGCATCTTTAAGATTATACTGGCTTTTTATTTTCTTTCTTTTAAGAAGAGTCTGTTTTACCCCCTCCATAAACATAAAATTTCTACCACCAATAAGAATGTATCTATGCCTGCTCTGAGGAACATCAAAACTTTGTGCATCGATTGTTAAAGGAGAAAACGAGTAGCTCTGTTTTGTTTTGTCATTAATATCCTTCTCAATTTCGCTTTCTACGTTTTTCATTCCCCTTACATTTTCCATGATAAAAAAATCAGGGTTTATAAGAGCAAGTAGCTCAACAAAATATTTGTATAAAATATTTCGCTTATCTTCTATGAATCTTTTTTCTTTACTTTCATCATCTATAACATAGTTTCTTCGATTAGCTTTAGAAAAACCCTGACACGGTGGCCCCCCCGCTACTAATTTAATATGTTCAAAAAGATGTTTGTAACTGTTGAAATCATTAAAAAGCTCTTGAATATCTCCGTTAAAGAAACGGTCCAGGGACAGGGTATGGTTGAAATAATAAGTTTCCAGCGCATCTAAATAGTTATCATTAACAAAAGCAGGTTCAAACCCTGCATTTATAAGCCCCTGGCTTAGTCCTCCGGCCCCGCTGAAAAAATCGGCAAATTGATATGTGGAGGTAGGATTCTTTTTCAATTCAGGTAAATACTTTTTTAAAAGAGCATGATTTTTGCCATCATTTTTTCTTATCGTTAGATAAAGATTATTCAGGAGAATAAACAATGGCTCGCCAAGACCGGATTTATATTCTACCGGAATATGATCTTTAGAAGAATTTATAATAGTAAAATGCTCACTATCCAGGATATTCTTAATTTCATTAGCTAACTGCTGGGATTTAAATTTAAACTTCTTATTATAAAATTTATAGTAAAACTCTAACATTGAGTACTTTCTTTTGGCTTGTTTAATAGATTGTGTTTGATTAATCTTCATAAGCAGAAGAATTGAAACTGCTGAAAAATGAAGAAGTGTTAATTTCTCTTTCTTGAATTATCAGAGAGATATCTCCTTTTTGATTTCTTATTTCAGCAATAGAGCTATTGCAATTATTCGCGAGAAGAGGCAATTTATCTGTTTTTTTTTCAAATGAGAGCTTTAATTCCTTGGTACGCATGGTTATAATTTTACTTATTTCCGCACTGAAATGTAAACTTTTTATTTGATTATACCAAAACTTTCTTTTAACGCTAAAAGAGTAGCTTCAATTTTGACCTTTTTCAAATCACACTCCCAAATCTCAACTATCCTCCATCCTTTCTCTATAAGTTTACCTTGTGTTATCTGGTCATTGATGATATTGGTATTGATTTTATTCAACCACCATTCTGTTCTTGTTTTAGGAACCACATAATATTTACAATCTTCATGGCCATGCCAGAAACAACCATGGACAAATATTACTGTTTTATATTTTGGTAACACTATATCGGGTTTACCAGGTAGATCGTTTACATGAATACGATAACGGAAACCGTTTTTATGTAGAAATGTACGCACTAAAAGCTCAGGGGCAGTATCCTTCCCCTTAATCTTGCTCATGTTATAAGAGCGGGTTTCCTTAGAGTGAACATCTGTCATAATTCTTTTAAACCTAACTTAACCAAAATTATTTTCTATTTAGCGAGGCAAATCTTTTTTTTAGTATAATATTCTCTAAGGAGGGAGTCTATAGTTGTAGTTTATCAGACATCCCTATTTTTGAAATATTTAACCTTCTTTTTGTATATACTTAGAAAGTCCTTTTTAATCTTATTATCCTCACAACTTTCGAATGTAATATTAGGATATATTTCATCAATTCTTATACTAGTAATAAATTCATTAGGTACATTTCTTATAAAATTATACTTGGTTATTAGCCCTCTATACACCTTAAAGTCTTTTTGTTTATTAGATGCAATTCCTGTACAATCTACGTTAAGTTCCCATGCCATCCCTAATTTACTTATACTATTAAAAAATATCAGTGTTTGTTCATAGGTTGAAAGCTGGGCTCGCAGAATTTTAACGTATTCGTATTTTTTGGCAAAAGAAATATCATTGTTGTTGTCAATATAGGTTACGATTTGAAAAAGATGTCTAAAAAAATGTCCTAATCTATACTGGTGTCCCCCGAAATATTTTGTTTTACTTTTTGAGGGGAACTTAGCAGGCAGGCCTTCTCCGATCTTATTCTCCCTTTGCCACTTGGCAGATCTTTTATTGAGTTTAGCAATCACCATTTTAATACAAGTCTCCGAATATCTATCCTTTAAAGCATCTTCTATGGAAATTTTCCCTTCCTCACTTAATCCAAAAAATAAACATAAATATGCAACATTATATAAATCTAATTTGTGTACCGGTAGATTTAATCTATCTGCAACCTCATCGATATTCTGAGCGTTCAAATTTGATATTTTATAGGCACTATTATTTTCGAATATACCCCTTATATCCTTGATGATTAAAATCATCTGTTTATGAATCTCGCGTAATGCCTTTCGACCATCATAATATACCACTTCTGCCTTGTCAGGAGCTCGCATCTTTATTGAATCGACATTATCTCTATGATATCTTATCAATTCGAAAACTCGATTTTCGAATTGATTTAAATCATAAGAATCCACCTGGTAAGTGAGTGTTTTATAAAGCAGGTATACACTAACAATTGAAAAAATCCCAGTTAAAGCAGACCCATACCCCTCAAAAACCGTAAAATCCACTGCTATGCTTTTGTTATTAGGCGGATGCTGAAATAACAATTGAATAGACAAAACCAAAAAAATAGCTACAGAAAAGTATAAGATAGTTTTTACTTTTTTTTTCATTTATCAACAATATATTAAACTCATAGACTAATTAGATTTTTTTTACAGATTATACAGGATCCATTTGCCCATCCTTTATTTCAATCTGAGAAATTATTTCGATAACAATCTCAGTCGAAACACTCTTTAATAGAAAATTATCAGTTGAGTAATCTCTTTTTGCGATGAATAGCAGAAGATGCTTTAATACATTCAAAGATAGTATTGAATAATCTACCTTTTCATTTCTAAGTAGCAAAGACAACTCCCTATCGTTAAATGAATAGGTTTGATTAGTGAAGTCGAATAAACTAGATAGCCTCGTCCTGAAATCAACCATCATTTCTTTATCAAATAAATTCTCAAGCTCTTTTTTAAATAATTTAAAAGATTCCAATTTACTAACTGGCCCACTTGAGTAGTCGTATTTAAAAATGTCCCAGTTGTTTTGAAGATTGAGGTTTTTCAAAGGATTATAATCGATATAATCTCTTCCACTATTTACTTTTTTAATTAATTGCTTTAATAACATGCCCGAAACTGGAAAGAATTCAGGAGAAAAATCCAACTTATCTGCATTTAGCTGTACAAGAA
>NZ_JBFTIZ010000241.1:0-15669 GCF_056395165.1 Pedobacter sp. 10L46_2 | reverse complement strand
TTTCTAGTATTTAATTAATAATAATGAAAAATGTGGCATATAAATCGCTTATAATTAGCTAAAAGAGTTAGTGAAATGTCCAGAAAAATATTAGCAGTTGACGACGATAGTGATATAGTTGATATTATTAAGATTGTATTGGAGGGTGAGGGTTTCGAGGTATCTACTTTAACCAGCGGGAGAAATGTATTGAATGTCATATCATCGTTAAGGCCTGATCTGGTATTGTTAGATGTGATGCTTGGTGGAATTGACGGCCGGGACATTTGCAAAGCAATAAAAGCACACAATTTATTTAAAAATATTCCTGTTGTAATGATCTCTGCAAGTCACAATCTGCAAAGTTTATTAAAATTACCAGGCTCACCTAATGACTTTCTTTCAAAGCCATTTGATATCGATAGTCTTGTTAAAAAAGTCAAAGCCCAATTTGCGGCTTAGTTACTTGCCAACTGTACTAATTAATGTATAAATAGTACTAAATTGTATATAGTAAAACGCTTTTGTTACCTGGTCTCAATTCTTATGGGATTGGTTAGTATTTTATGAATGGGGCACTTGTCTGCTATCTGCATTAAGCGTTTACGTTCCTCTTCTGTTAATGTCCCAATCAGTTCAATTTTTCGGGTAATAGTTGTTTCCTTGCTCATTTCCTTTTCCTCGCAAATAGCCAACTCTATTTTAATTGCATCAAGGTTGTATTGTTTCCGATCAGCATACATTCTAACGGTAATAGCTGTGCAGCTTCCTAAACTAGCAAGCAACAATGCTCCAGGTGTCATGCCTTCATCTGTTCCGCCTATGCTTTCAGGTTCATCAGAATAAATAAAATGCCCTCCTGCATAAACCTTAGTTTTATAATGAGACCTGTCTAGCTCTGTAATTGCGGTAATTTGATTATCTGCCATGTTTTAATGTTATGCAGATAAAGCTACAATTAAATTTAAGCATTCTCATTCATAAAATAATCATCTAGATTTAACAATAATATAGCAAGCATTTAAAATAGGCTAAACATATTATAACTTAATTTGTTATAGAAATAACTAACCAGGTATCAGTATGTTAAGTAGCTATTTAAATTTCAGATTTGATGTTCAGGGCAAGCCCATAAACGGATTCTGTATGCGCATACAGGATGATTTTCACGAAACCTATGCAGTAATAGTAGATGGCTACCATTCTTTTTGTGTGTGGTTAGATTCTACTTCCACCTGGAGGTCTTCTAAGCATACCAGTTTAGAACCCACTGCACTTGAACAGATTATTAGCAGAATAATATCAACAGAATCTAAATAATTCTGTAATCTATATTTCTTATCCAAAAAATAAATAAGCAAGACCTATTGCTGTACATACCCCAACAAGATCGGCCAGCAGCATTGCGCCAATAGCATAACGGGTATTCTTAATACTTACAGAACCAAAGTAAACTGCAACTACATAAAAAGTAGTGTCAGAGGCACCCTGGAAAATGCCAGAAAGCCTGCTTGCAAATGAATCCGGACCATAGGTTTCCATAGTACTTACCATCATTCCTCTTGCAGCACCGCCACTCAGTGGTCTTATTAAAGCCGTAGGTAAGCCTTCTACGAATCTGGTGTCGGCCCCTAAAAATGAGAAGAAATCTTTTATACCCCCAATTATTACATCAAAGGTGCCACTGGTGCGAAGCATGCTTATTGCCACCAGCATCCCAACCAGATAAGGGATAATTTTAACGGCGGTTTCAAATCCATTTTTTGCACCTTCAACAAATGCATCAAAAACATCAATCTTTTTATATAGTGCCCCAAGTATAATCAACAGAAAAACCAATAGTATAAGTCCGTTGCTTAAAATTCCTGAGAATGATTTTATTCCATCGGCATTAAGCGAAGTAATGTATAAAACCAATAATGCAATGATGAAAGAAAGACTAAGGATCCAGACAATGACTACAGGTTGAAGCAGGTTAATCTTTTGTTTAAAAGAAACAATAAGCATTGCTGCCATGGTGCCAACAAAAGTAACGATCAGACAAGGAATAAAAATATCAGTTGGATTAGAAGCATTTTGAGAAGCCCTGATTGCAATAACACTAACCGGAATTAAGTTTAAACCAGCTGCATGAAGGCAAAGAAACATGATTTGGGCATTTGATGCAGTATCTTTACTTGGGTTTAGCTCTTGCAAACTTTCCATAGCTTTTAAGCCAAAAGGAGTAGCTGCGTTATCTAAACCTAATAGATTAGCAGAAAAGTTCATAATCATGTGCCCCATAGAAGGGTGGCCTTTTGGAATATCCGGAAATAATTTAGAAAAGAAGGGCCCAACTATACGGGACAATAAACGAATGCCGCCAGCTTTTTCAGCAATGCTCATCAAACCAATAAATAGCGCCAAAATACCTACTAGTTTAAGACATAACTCCACAGAAACCCAGCAGGTTTCAATAATGCCATCTAGTTTTAAAGGATTTGCAGGGTCACTGGCTTTGCCAATGACCATCCAATTAAATATATCAGATTGTCCAAAAAAGAAACACTTTATAGTGGCTACAACAATTGCAACAATGATAAAGGCCGACCAGATTCTACTTAATGCCATTAGGGATAGTTAGTTTTACGATGTTAATGTAGGGATTTTAAACAATATATCCCTATGGCTTTTCATCAGTAAGCTCAAAACCCCATGTTTTACCTTTTTCTGTTGCCGGTATACCCTGTGTCATCCATAAGGGTGCTTTAGCTCCTTTTAAATAATAGTCAAAGAACTGCTGTTCACGGATTTGGATGTCTTTTCTGTTCTGGCGCTTTATCAGGTTATGCGCCTCATTATTGTAGTTTAACATCCATACCGGTTTGCCCAACCTTCTTAAACCTGTAAACATTTCAATTCCCTGGTACCAAGGTACTGCGCCGTCGGCATCGTTGGCCATAATTACTACCGGTGTATTTACTTTAGGTAAGGCAAATAATGGAGAGTTTTCGATGTATAATTCTGGTTTTTCCCATAAAGTTGCACCAATCCTGCTCTGTGTTTTTTCATACTGAAACTGTCTGTTCATCCCACTTTCCCAACGCATACCACCATAAGCAGAAGTCATGTTTACTACCGGAGCACCCGCCCATGCAGCAGCATACATATTTGTTCTTGTAATTAAATGAGCTACCTGATAGCCGCCCCAGCTTTGTCCCTGGATACCGATTTTAGTGCCATCAACCCATGAGTTTTTCTTTAAAAATTCTACCCCGGAATTAATGAATTCTTCTGCAGATTTGCCAGGATAGCCACTTTCATAGCTTATATCTGGTGCAAAAACCAAATACCCATTGCTCACAAAATAAGAGATGTTTAATCTTGAAGGAGTAGGAGCTGGTGGCTGATACGTATATAATCCATTTGATAACTTCTCGTAGAAATATACAATCATAGGGTATTTCTTAGCCGGATCGAAATCTTCAGGCTTGTAAAGAATACCGTCGGCTTTAAAACCTTTAGGTGTACTCCAGTTAACCAGTTCCGCAGTTCCCCAATTGTAATTTTGTTGCTGAGGGTTGGTATTACTTAATTTAACCTCGGTTTTCATATCTGTTGATACGAAAACATTAGGAGAATTGGTATAATTTGCCTTGTCATAAATATAGCGATCGGCATCTCTTGCTTTGCCTAAATTTGAATACTTAAACTTAGCCATAACAACAAGCTCCGGGCTCTTATTGTCGCCGATATTCTTTCTGTAATATCCGTTTTCTTTAGTTGTATTGTTAAAGGCGTCAAGCAGTATCGTCTCTTTTTTACCCAAAAAGCGAACGGTGGTGTCTAGTTGTTGATAGCGGAAAGTAATGTTGTTCTGCCTGCCAAAACCATTGGTGATGTTTTGCGGAGCATTTTTTCCGTCTGGAGAGAATTCCCAGATGTCGTACCTGTCGTATAATAGAACAGCTTTATCATCCTCAGTCCATGCAGCAAGTCCGTAAGCATCTGGCTGATCCGGTACATCATTTTCTTCGTCTACAAGCTTAACATTTAATCCGTTATTTAGGTGTGTAATCTTACCTGTTGCAATAGTATAAGTGTACCAGTTAGCTGTTTTTTTGTCGAAGTAAAGTATAAATTTTCCAGATGGTGATGGCATTGCAGTTCCCACAAGCCCTTCAATGATCTTTTTTCTTGATCCTGTTTTTGTATCAACCAGATAATAGTCTTTAATAGAATTTGCAGACCACTGTGATTGGATTCTGTTGCCAAAATCTGATGATGCAAGTACATAGTTCGAGTTACCTTCATCAATTAGTTTAGCTTCAGGCAGTTTAACGTCTGTTAAAGGCACTACTTTTACATCACTATTAAATATTTCGATAGAAGTTAAATAAGTTCTTTTCGATTCCTTTTCAGCATTTTTTAGCTGCATTGGCTGCAGGTAGTCGTCTTTATAACTCCATACATCCAGCTGTGCATGCTCAAAATCGATAAGGGTAGTATCTTTTGGTTTTTTAATTGGAGCGATACCAAAAAACAGCTTTGTGGCTTCTTTGTTGAAGTTTAATTTTCCATCGCCACTAACTGCCCATTTAGCAGGGAAGCCGGGGATGTCATTGTCTACCAAAACCTGGGCAGTATCTAACGAAGGTGAGTTATAGTATACAAAGTAATCTTTAATTTCGGCTTTTTCCGGACTTCTTTCTCCTAGAAATGCAAGTGATTCACTTTCATCGTCAAACACAAAGTTTTTGAAACTTCCTTTTCCGTTAACCAATGTTTTAAGCGTGCCTTTTTCTGTGTTTAAAAGAAAAACGCCTGTTTGAGCTGTCTTATCTTTTTTGGAACCTGTGCAAGCAAAGGCAAGTTGTTTACCATCTTTACTGAAAACATATTCGTTTACAAATTTAAAAGTACGTTCTGTACCTGTTGTAAGGTTTCTGAAAATCAGATCAGAACCTTCTTTGTCATCCTTTTTAGCAGTGTCTCCCTGTGCTTTCTTTGATGTATCTATAGGTTTTTCTAGTTGATAAGCAAGTAAGGCTAAGCCATTCTCTGGTAGTTTAAAAGATTTCACACGCGCAACCTTTGCAATAGCGAGATTAGTTAAGTTGGCTATGCCCAAAGAGTCCTTTGGCATTTCTTCTATTTTTTTCTTTTTGATTTTTGCTTGTCGTATAGCCGAATAAAAAGGTTTAATGGCAAACACGGCGAATTTAGAATCAGCACTAAACTGAGCACTTTCCACCCGGTTTACTTTTGTTTTCGCATTGGTAAGCAGATTGGTTAAATACAAATTTGCATCTCCTTCCTGCGCAGCGATGCCATATGCCGCCCAATTTCCATTGTTGGATAACCTTCTGGAAGCAACAGATTCCCAGGCATCATACACTGTGTGGTCAAGCGGTTTCTTTTGCGCAAAGCTGATCGTTGTAAAAAATAGGAGAGAGAGAAGTAGATATTTCTGCATAATTAAAATGGTTGTTTTTATC
Source organism: Pedobacter sp. 10L46_2 (assembly GCF_056395165.1). Lineage (NCBI taxonomy): Bacteria > Pseudomonadati > Bacteroidota > Sphingobacteriia > Sphingobacteriales > Sphingobacteriaceae > Pedobacter > Pedobacter sp. 10L46_2. Next base: position 10,213 of record NZ_JBFTIZ010000241.1, on the reverse strand, counting down.
CCGGTTTAGTTCTAGAAACCTAAAAATTAGAAAATTTTAAGACATATCCGTATTGTATATCAAATTTTACAATAAAAGGGGATACCACCAGGCATACACCAAATCCACGCGAAAGTACCTTTTTGTGGACAAAGAGTGAAAGAAGGGTGAACCATGTGAAGCGTTGCTATAAGGACTAGATTGGTTAAAGCAAATTGATACAAAAAAGGGGTCTATCATATATCATGATAACCCCTTTTTTGTGGACGTTTATATAGCCTCTTAAAGAAATAGAATTATTTATTCTTTTTTTGTTGAATCTGTGCTTGTTGCTGCTGACGCATATAGTCTTCCAGCTTAGCACTGAATCTTGATTTCTTTTTCTCTACAACAGGTTTGGTTTTGTTATCCTGAAGTGTTTTATGGATTTTTTCATCATCTACCATAGACTTGATTAGGAACTGCTGAGCAAACGTTAACATGTTAGCTAAGAAGTAGTAGTAGTTCAAACCTGATGGGTAGCTATTTAACACACCTAGAAATACAATTGGCATAATGTAACCGATGTATTTCATTTGACCGGTTGCACCAGAGATCTGATTATTAAAGTAAGTGTAGATCAATGTTGAAATCGTCATCAGTATACACATTAAACTTAAGTGATTACCCAGAATAGGAATGTTTACACCAAACTTGATAAAATCATCATAGGTAGAAAGATCCTTCATCCATAAAAAGCTTTCGCCTCTTAATTCAAATAAATTGGGGAAGAAGAAGAAGAAAGCCATTACAAATGGTAATTGCAGTAACATTGGTAAACAGCCGCCCAATGGATTAACGCCTACTTGTTTGTAAAGCTTTAAATATTCCTGTTGTAACAATGTTGGATTATCATCGCCTACCTTTGCTTTAATTTCATCCATCTCAGGTTTCAAGATTCTCATCTTAGCCATTGAAAGATATGATTTATATGTTAGTGGCGACATGGCTAGTTTTAGCATAATTGTCAGTACCAGGATAATTAATCCATACCCCCATCCAAAACCTTCAAGGAAGTTAAATACAGGCAATACAATAAATCTGTTGATGTATTTTAATGGCCAGTATCCCATGTCTACTTGTTTTTCCAATTCATGTCCCTGAGCTTTTAAGGTAGAGAATTTGTTGGTTCCAAAGTAAAACTCCATGGAATAGTTTTGAGCAGCCAATTGGTTAAATGTAAGTTGCATATTAGCGCCATACCATTTAATCTGACCTGGCTCAGTAGTTACTTTAACTTCAAGTTCACCTTTATCAAAAGGAACTGTTGGTATTAATACCGCCGAGAAGAAGTGTTGTTTGAAAGAGAACCATTCGATTTTTCCTTCTTTTAGTTCTTCTTTTTCGTCTTTAGCAACACTTAGATGGTTGGGATTTTCGCCAGCATATTTGTAATATGGAGCTGAATGTTCCTGCTCTTTTTTACCTGATTTTTCTTGTTCAAGTAAAGTAGCTTCCCAGTTTAAAGTAATTGTATTGTTTTGAATAACCTGATTTAAGCCATTCAGGTTAATGTTAAAACCAACCTTACTGCTATTCGGTTTTACATCGTAAACAAATTCAATGTATTTATCCCCAGAATAATTGGCGCGCATAATTACGCTGTTTGCGCCATTTTTAGAAGCAGTAAAATATAAATCGTTAGTATTTACAATTTTGCCACCTATGTTTAGGTTTAAGCCAAACTTGTTTTGATTACCGTCAAACAAAATTACCGGTTTACCATCATAAGTAGTCTGTCCTTTAACTTGAGCGGAAAGAATCTTACCACCTTTGTTAGTGAAAGTTAATTTTAAGTTCTCGTTTTCTAAAACGCTAGTTTGCTCTGTGCCAGAGATATTGCCACCAAAAGGACCTTTTAATGCAGTCGAATCAACAGCTGGCAATGTAGCAACTGCTGCTGTAGCCGGAGTTGCGGTAGTATTTGCTGTTGCTTTCTTTATAGAATCAGCAGCAATTCTTTCATTTTCTTTTTTAATTTCAGCCTCACTTGGCTTGAAAAAGTAAAAAGAACCTGCCAGAACAATCATGATCAGGAATAATCCTGTAAACGTATTTCTATCCATTATTGTTAATTAAACGCGTATTATTTTATTTTCTTCTTCGCAAACTCCATCGCTGCGGCGACAAATTTAACAAAAAGTGGGTGAGGATTAGCAACTGTTGATTTTAATTCAGGGTGAAACTGTCCACCAACAAAGAAAGGATGGTTTTTAAGCTCCACAATTTCTACCAGATTACTTTCAGGATTGATACCTGAGGCAATCATTCCTGCTTCTTCAAATTGACTTAAGTAAGCGTTATTGAATTCATAACGATGTCTGTGACGCTCTGTAATATGTTGTTTTCCGTAAGCAGCATAAGCCTTGGTACCTTTTTTAAGGTCGCATGGATAAGAACCTAAACGCATGGTACCGCCTTTATTGGTAATGGTTTTCTGATCTTCCATCATATTAATTACCGGATGCTCAGTGTTTTCATCAATCTCGGTAGTATTTGCATTTTGTAATCCAAGTACATTTCTTCCATACTCGATAACTGAACATTGCATACCTAAACAAATTCCAAAGAACGGAACGTTGTTTTCTCTTACATATTTAATTGCATCAATTTTTCCTTCAATACCTCTGCTACCAAAACCAGGAGCAACAAGTAAACCATCTAAATGACCAAGTTTTTCTTTCGCATTATCAGGATAAACTCCTTCTGAATGAATGTATTGAACACGTACTTTGCATTCGTTCTTTGCACCGGCATGAACAAATGACTCAGTTATAGATTTATAAGCATCAGGTAATTCCACATATTTACCTACAACACCTATAGTTACTTCTGATGTAGGGTTTTTTAAACGACCAAGGAAATCTTTCCAGCTTTCCATATCAGGTTCGTTTTTATGAGCCAGTTTTAATTTGGTTAAGACCGTTTTATCCAACTGCTCTTTCATCATTAACAACGGAACTGAATAAATTGATGATGCATCAATAGATTCGATTACCGCATTAACGTTTACATTACAGAACAAGGCAATTTTTTTACGGATGTCCTGAGAGATATGGTGCTCAGTACGGCAAACCAAAATATCTGGTTGTATACCATACTCCAATAAAGCTTTAACAGAGTGTTGTGTAGGTTTGGTTTTTAATTCGCCGGCTGCTGCAAGGAAAGGGATTAGTGTTAAGTGGATAACTATGGCATTATTAGCGCCTTCTTCCCATTTAAACTGACGTACTGCCTCTATAAATGGAAGAGATTCGATATCACCAACAGTACCACCCAGTTCCGTAATAACGATATCATATTTACCGCTATCGCCTAAAATGCGCATGTTTCTTTTGATCTCATCAGTAATATGAGGTACAACCTGCACAGTTTTACCAAGGTATTCCCCTTGTCTTTCTTTGTTGATTACATTCTGATAAATACGACCAGTAGTAATGTTGTTAGCCTGTGTGGTTGGAACATTTAAGAAACGCTCATAGTGCCCAAGATCAAGGTCTGTTTCTGCACCATCTTCAGTAACATAGCATTCGCCATGTTCGTAAGGATTTAGCGTTCCCGGATCGATGTTGATATACGGGTCAAACTTTTGAATGGTTACACTGTAGCCGCGTGCTTGTAATAGTTTGGCTAATGAAGCGGAGATGATGCCCTTACCCAAAGAGGAAGTAACACCGCCCGTAACAAAAATATACTTAGTCATGTTTGTGAATTTCTGATATAAAGGAAAGTTAGCAAATAAACCGAAGCTTTAAGGCTCTTTTTTTAAATATTCGTAAAGGAAAAAATGATTTAATGAAATTCTCTATATGATTTGCCTTCTAGCTGCTGACTAACAATTATATAAATAAGCCGGTTTAAAGTACAAATCCATATATCGCTTTGCGTATTTCTTCTGGTTTTTCGTTTTTATTTCCGTTGTAACGCGTAAATAATTCAATTAATTTCTTCAATTCTCTCTCTGTTTCTGTTTTTTTGCCCTTGTTAGGTGGTTGAATTTCGTTATTAAAATTATTAAAAGCATCAACTTTGGTGGCAAACCAGGTCGTATTTAGTCTGGGGATGGCAAGCCCCAATATCATGCCTGGCAACCCGTTGAACCCCTCAGGTCCTCCGCGCAGTAAAATTTCATCTGTATAAAAAGCAACCACATAAACCGTGTCGTTAATGCGACCTATGGCTTTCCTGCATTCGAAACCGGAAATAATACGGATGTCGTGCATAATTTTCCAGCTTACATGGGGTATAGTGTCTTTCAGCAGGTAATCGTCGCCCATAATGTTTTTCCTTAATACGCGGTTTCTGTTTGCGTAATCGGCATAAAGTTCGTTGGTCGATTCGCCAGGTGCAATAAAGTACATTAAATCCTCATCATTGTCGTCTTTTTTTTGAGCTTTATAAATAGACCTTGTACGGTCAAAATAAAGGTCCCAATTACTGGTTTTGTACTTTTTCATACCTCCTTTAATTTCATCAGAAAGTCCAAAATCCGCCATTGTACGCACCATGTTTATCCTTTTTTCGAACGTAATTTTTCCATTCGGAATAAAAAGCTGCTGGGCCAGCAACTTAAACGGCATTGCACAGAAGAGAAGAAAAAATACAGACCTACTCATTGATTAGCTATTTAACGCTGGAGTTTTTAATAAAATTACCACTTAAATTCCAGTTTATTCCAAATAATACATATCTGGGAATATAGCTAAACGTACTTTCACTTTTAATATTTCCACCAACATATCTGTTGTATCCAATTTTTTGATTAAGGATATCTGTTATGGAAAGTTTAATTTCAAGCGCTTCGTTTTTTAATACCTTGGTTGATAGATATCCATTCCATATGATTACGTCCAGATCTTTATCAAAAGATGAGTTGGCAGGACGAAATGAAAGTGACATGGTTGAGTTAAATTCGAATTTGTAAGGTAATTGTACTGTTGCAGATAACTCATGGTCGTGAATTAAGCTTCTGCCGTCGTTAATGCTACCAATAGATGATTTACCATACATAAAGCTGGCCGATGGGGTATAGCTTAAATCAAGTTTATGTGTATAGTAATTAAAAGATGTTCTCAAATTAAATTGAGTGTTTCTTGTTTTGTTTCGTGTAAAGTTTAATATCGTTTGGTTGTTGGAGGTATTAAACCCGAGGTCTACACCAAAGCGGAAGTTTAACTTCGGAAAACCTTTAGAGTAATATACGTTTCCTGCTATTGAATTGTTTCCATTCAGGTTGGTATAGCTGGAGATTCTTTTGTTAAATTCATCAACTATTTCTGTGTCGACAATTGCGTTATTTGTAAAACCGTAGCTAAAATAACCAGAGATATACTGGTCGGTTGAGAACTGAAAACTATTGTAAGAAAGGCCGAAGTTATTTGTAAACGAAGGCCTTAAAGATGGGTTTCCAATAACCTGAAATAAGGGGTTGTTTAGCTGCCTTACCGGTTGTATTTGATTAATGCTTGGCTGTTGCATGTAACCATTGTAGTTTACAGATAAGTTGCTGTTGTTGTTTATTTTATAGAATAGGTTGGTGCTTGGCGACAAGTTTAAATAGTTGCGATCAAAGTCGCTTTGCTGATCCAGATCTTTAAGCACAAAATTTGTTTGTGTGGCTTCCAATCCGGTAGAGATAGAGAAGTTCTTAACCTTATATTGCGTAATTATTTTTCCAACATTAGAGAAATTGATGAACTTAAAATTATTACTTAAAGAGTCTATTTTATTGGTGCTATTATCTGAAACTAATCTGTAGCTGCTTGATGCTATTGTTTTAAAGCTATATCCTGCTTCTATAGCCCACCGTTTTGACAAGGGTTCTGTATAACTGATCCTGGTGCCTATTGACTTTTGATCGTTTACGTTGTCTTTATTCAGGTTCGTGTTTTCTACCCGGTTTTCATGGCCATTGTCATCATAGTACTTTGTCTGATTTATACTTTTTTCAATGTTTTTACTGGAAAGATTCTCGGGCTGAATGTCTATTGATAGTGTTCTTCCTTTTTTATTAAATCTTTTTGACCAGTTGATATTTCCATTAAATGCTTCACTATGACCAGAGCCGGTATTGGTTTGGGTATTGTTACTGATAAATAAGCCTCGCTGATCTCTTGTAAAGTCGTCACTCGTAGAGTTTAGCTGATTTCTGTTTTGCTTTGCTCCAAAGGCTATTTTTAATGTAGTAAGTGAGTCGATATTGTAACTATATCCACCTCTTAAGCTTTCACCTGTATTTTTCGACCTGTCTTCTTTTCTTCCGGAGCTTGAAAATAACGATCCATTGGGTAAAAGTTCCTCGGATTTAGAAGTTCTTACATTCTTGTTTTTGTAATCGAAGCCTTTAAAATTGAGCTTTATTCCCATTGTGTTGTTTTCGAACCTGTCGGCAAAGTGCCCCCCCATATTGAAATTATTGGGCAAACCGCTGGTGGGGGAGCTGTAATCATCATCATCATCACCACCAGAGGAATACATCACCGAGCTGCCATCATCGCCCACCTCAATTACATCATATTCTTCGCCTTTAAGCTTTCGCATAGATCGGTTGATCTTAGAATCATTGGTTAGGGTAGAGTAGGTTCCATAAACTGCAGCTTTGAGCTTGCTCTTAAAAACCCCAGCCATAGCACCGTAATCACGGAACTTGTCGTTTCCCTGGTTTGCATCTAAAGATGCCAGGTATCCGTTTTTGGCATTTTCCTTTAATTTGATATTAATGGTTTTGTTTTTTACCCCATCATCTATTCCCGTAAGCTCTGCTGTTTTACTTTTTTTATCGAAAACCTGAACTTCTTCTACAGCATTTGCCTTTAAATATTTTGTGGCTAAAAGCGGGTCATCGCCAAAAAACTCATCTCCATCAACCAAAACTGTCTTTACATCTTTACCCTGTGCTTTTATATTTCCGTTTTTATCTACAACAACTCCTGGTAGCCTCTTTAGCAACTCTTGAACATTCGCATTGCTACGCACAGCAAAGCTATCAGCCTGAAACACCAAAGTATCGCCTTTCATGCGTACGGCACTTTTAGCCTGTATAACTACTTCACTTAAGAGTTTTGATTTTAGCTCCATTTTAATGTCGCCCAGTTTGATGTTGGAAGTGTCCGAAATCCTTAAGTTCGTGATATAGTCGGCCATTTTAGGGAATGTTACCAGCAGCTTGTAATCACCCTTGGCAATGTTTCTAAATTCAAACTTTCCCTCTGCATTTGTTCGAGTAGTTTTAACCATTACAGAGTCAACGGATCTTAGCAATAAAACTGAACTGTGTTCCAGATTCCTTTTTTCCAATGTATCGACAACCCTACCGGCAACACTTGCTTTTTGCGCAGTTACGGTAAGAAACGATAGTGTAAGGAAAATGAAAATGGATAACCTCTTCAGCATAAATTACCGTATAACATTTATTAAGAAAGCTAAAATAATGTTTTTTGACAACTTAAGGTTTTTATGCTGGGGGACAAAAAAAAGGCCCGAAATATTTCGGGCACTTTCTTTAAAGTATATTTGGTTAGAATATTCTAGGTTGTTTATTTATAAGTTATTACGTAGTTCTTTTTGTTTCGTTATATAAACATAGTGTTAAATTTGAAATTATCATAATATTTTTTTTAATTATTTTCAACAATTTTAATGGAATGCTCAAAAACGCATCAAATAAGCATTTATTGTGTTGATAGGGGTTTTTACTAAAATATAAGATTTTACTTAGTGCAACAGGTATAGTAAGTTTTAACCTTACCTTCTTTATCAGACCAGGCTACGTAGTTTTTACTCTCTTTACCAAGTCGATAAATGAATCCATTCAATCTGTTTTTTTTTAACTCGTCGAAAAATGCTTTATCGGGTACGTTTGCATCAGGCAGGTCTGCCTCATCAACGGCGGGTTCCATGAAGTTCTCGTCGTCAAAGAAACGGTTAACTTCTTCCTGTAGAAATTTGATCTGATTTTTCTTCTTGGAAAGATCAATGGTAGCAATGTAATTCTTGAACAAATCGGTAGCTTTAATGTCTACATCGTAAATCTGTTTGCCATTAAAAGAGGTGATGGAGAATGCAAGGTGCATGTTGTCGGGTTTATCCCCCAGTATCTGTACTTTAAAGGTATCAGCCTTTAAAGAATCACTAAATGGCTTTGTTACAATCTTTACAAGATCTTTTCCGGCGGCATCGTCTTTGTCTGTGCTATTACATGCAACTAAAAAAATGGTGCAGAGAAAAATGCAGGTTATTAGTTGTTTCATACGCCATCGTTTATTTTAATTAGATCTTCAGGGGTATCTATGGCTATGGTTTCAATTTCAGTTACTTTGGTTTGGATTCTGTACCCATTTTCTATCCACCTTAATTGTTCTAAACTTTCTGCAATTTCTAAAGAGGATTGAGGGAGTTTAGTAATTTCTAACAGGATAGGATAGGTGTAACCATAAATGCCGATATGCTTATAAAACTGATGAGCTTTTAGCCAATTCTCCTTTTCCTGACTTCTGATATACGGGATTGTTTGTCGGCTAAAATAAGTGGCTTCTCCTTTGGAATTGATAACCACTTTAGGAATATTAACATTATAAAGCTCAGTTTCTGTATGTATTTCCTTAATTAAGGTAGCTAACTGAACCCCCTTTTCGTTAAAACACGAGGCTAAAAGATCAATCTGCTCTGGGTCTATATAAGGCTCGTCACCTTGTATGTTTATGATGGCATCGTATCCGGAAACAGACGTTGCTACTTCCGCACAGCGATCTGTGCCACTTAAATGATCACTTCCGGTAACAATGAATTTGCCTCCAAACCTTTTAACTTCAGCAGCAATGCGTTCATCGTCGGTAGCCACAATTACATCAGATAAGCTTGTGGCCTTACTAGCTTGTTCATAAACCCTTTGGATCATACTCTTTCCCTTAATTTGAACTAAAGGTTTGCCCGGAAAGCGGGTTGAGGCGTATCTTGCAGGTATGATTCCGAGAATCTTCATTTAAAATAATCCGTTTATTTCGGCTTCTATAGCTTGTATTATTGTTCCCAGATCTTCAGGGTTATTAGTGAAGTCTAATTTATCCTTATCCAGAATAAGCAGGTTACCCAGTTTATAATCTTTAATCCAGGCTTCGTACTTTTCATTTAACTTTGATAAGTAATCTATTCGGATGCTGGCCTCATATTCCCTGCCTCTGCGCTGGATATTGTTAACCAATGTAGGTACAGATGCACGAAGGTAAACAAGTAAGTCAGGAGGTTTGATAAACGAGGTTACATTTGCAAAAATTGCTTTATAGTTTTGATGATCTCTTGTGGTCATCAGGCCCATGTCGTGTAAGTTATCAGCAAATATATGAGCATCCTCATATATGGTCCTATCCTGTATTACGTTTCTGTTGAAGTTTTGTATATCTACGATTTGTTGGAAACGACTATTAAGAAAGTAAATTTGAAGATTGAAGCTCCATCTTTTCATGTCGCTGTAAAAATCTTCGAGATATGGGTTATTGTCAACAGCTTCGTATAAAGCTTCCCATCCATAATTCTTAGCCAGTAAACCCGTTAGCGTGGTTTTTCCTGCTCCTATATTTCCTACTATCGCTATGTGCATAAACTTTTATTGAAGATCAGTAAGGTAGTTATTTTAGGCAATAAGTTAAAATGATTTGAAGCCAATTAATTGTCTGACCTCTCTTATTGTTTTTTGTGCGCTTTCTCTGGCTTTTAAAGCACCATGAATAGCTACCTGACGTAAATATGAACTGTCTTTAGAAAGATCTTCAATACGCTCACGAATGGGGGTGTTAAAAATGATCATATCTTCGGCCAGTTGCTTTTTGAAGTCACCGTACCGAATACCCATTTTATTATACAAGTCATCAAAATGTTTCAGTGTATCGGCGGGTGAAACAATTTTCATTAAATCAAACAGATTCTGGATTGCTTCCGGTTTTGTTTGGTTTTCCGCTGAAGGGCCACTATCAGTTACCGCGCGCGACACTTTTTTACGGATAATTTCAGGGCTGTCTGATAAATAGATGCAGCTACCTTCTCCGTTTGATTTGCTCATTTTTCCATTTCCATCTAAACCAGGTACCTTAACCAGATTTTTCGAGTAGTTAAAAGCGCTACCTTCTCCGTTTGATTTGCTCATTTTTCCATTTCCATCTAAACCAGGTACCTTAACCAGATTTTTCGAGTAGTTAAAAGC